>JAWKNW010000034.1 GCA_041391505.1 Rhodothermales bacterium | reverse complement strand
CTGAGCCCGTGCGATTTCCCGCAACGTGTCGTACAACTGGAGCATCAGCGTTTCGCGCGCCTGCTCGTCGCCGGCCCGCATGCGCGCCAGCAATTGCGTCACATCAGGCTGAGCTGTTTTCTGACGGGTAGACATAGACGGGACGGAATGCAGCAGAGTCGACGAGGGGCAAGCCGATCGATCTGTATACGGCGCCGGTGAATGGGCGATCCCGGCCGACCTGAGATCGTATTGCCCTCCATCGGGCGGCATCGTATCCTGTAGCCATGACTCCGTTCGAATACATCCTCCCCCTCGTTTCCGTCCTCGTCGGCCTCGCAGTAGCCGATCTGGCGGTGAGCCTGCACCGATTGCTGCGGGCGCGTTCGCGGGTGGGATGGGACTGGCTTCCGCTGGCCACCGGTCTGCTGGCCGTGCTTCTGGCGCTCGAATTCTGGTGGCGGTTCTACTCGGCCCAGGATAGGCCGCTTTTCGCCACCCTGGGCGGATTCTTGCTGCTCGCCATCCAGCTGGTGCTGCTCTTTCTGTTGAACGCAGCAGCCCTGCCGGACGAGGTGCCGGAGGAAGGACTGGATTTGCACGCGTTTTATCGTCAAAATGCGTCCTACTTCTGGGTCCTGTACGCGGCCTACACGCTGTTCTCCACAATCGTTCGCCTCATTGAATTCCTGCAGAACAACCTGTTTCGCCAGCAATTCGGGCAGGCCCTCGGCGGGTTGATCCCGATGGTGCTCATGATCGCGCTGTTTTTGTACATGGCGTGGCGGCCGCGGCGTACCTTACATGCGATCGTGACCCTGGTCCTGGTGGTGCTCCTCCTCGTCGAGTGGTGGGGCTTGCGTCTCGGTTGACTGCCGGCGCATCTACCCGGACAACGATGCGTAGGGAGAAGAGCGCGATCCTGTTTCATCCGAAGACACCCTGTAGAAGACACCCTGTAGAAGACACCCTGTAGAAGAGACTCCGTACCTATGCTACGCTCAGCCGCCTTGCCTTTTGTGCTACATCGTGAACACAGCGTCGTGAGCCGCAAAGAGGTGATGTCCACAAAGGAACAGCTCCACGGCCTGCTGCATCTGCGGGGCGACAAGATCGTCGTCCAGTGGCGCACGAGCCGGGAGGTGAGTTATGTGGGCCGGGAGATCCGTACGGATCGCGAGCTGGAGCCGCTTCGGGAAGTGGAAGTGCCCCTCACTGGTCTTGCCACGGCGCGCCGGAAACGCATCTGGCGCAAGGGCCTGCCGGCGACGGCGATCCTGCTCACCGCGGCGGATCTTCGCGCCTTCGAGCCGCTGACCGACGAGCAGGGCGTGCCCGGGCTGGTGCTCGAACACCCGGCCGAGATCGTGCTGCAGGTGCGGCGCTCCGACCGCAAGCTGCTGAAGATCTTCATCAGCGAGCTCAACCTCGCGATCAGCGAACAGGCGCTGCTCGCGCTGGAGCGCGAGGCGGAACAGCACATGCTGGAGGAGGCCGACCTGCCTGCCGGCCGGATCACGATGGACGCGCCGGCTTCCGGCGAGCAGTCCGCCCTGCGCGAGGGCCGGGTGCGCGCCTAGGCCGATTCGGTCGGCACCTCGTGGTAGTCCAGCGCCCACTCACGCATGAAACGCACCCGCTCGGGCCGGATGCGGTAGACGATTAGCTGGGGATTCTCGGGCGTACCCAGGTAGCTCCGGAGCAGCGGATTGGCTTCCCAGATGGCGTCGAGCAGGGCCCGGTCGGTCAGCACCTCGGCGACCCCGGTGATGCGCACCTGATCGTGCTCGCTGTCGAGATAACACAGCTCGACATGGGGATTCGCCTCGATCTCGCCGGTCTTGTGGTAGGCGCGCAGGTTCGCCACGTAGACGACGAAGCCGTCGGTGCGGACCGGCGACACGGGTCGGACACGCGGCCGGTCGCCGTCGATCGAGGCGAGCATCGGGAAGCGCGCCCGCTTCATCACGGCGCGCGCTAGTTCGGGGAGGTGTGCCGGATCGATGGGTTCGGGTTGGGGTTTGGCCATGGCTGAACGAGGTTGAAGGATCGGGGACAGGATGCGCGGCGACGCGTCTCAAATGTAATGGAAAACGGAAAAGGTGTTCGGACGTGCACCGATTTTCGTGTACCTTCAGCCATCCATCCGTTTCCATTCACGCCATGCGACTGCTCTGGATTTTTCTCGGCCTGGCCGTCCTGTTTCTGATCCCGTTCCTCATCTGGGGCGGGCAGATCGAAGCCATGTTTTCGCAGGACGGGACCGTCGCGTGGTTGCGCGGCTATGGAGCCTGGGCCTGGATGGCCGGCATCGTGCTCTTGATGTCCGATATTGTGCTTCCGGTTCCCGGGACGGTGGTGATGAGCGCGCTCGGATTCGTGTATGGACCCGTCGCCGGCGGACTCCTGGCGGCGCTGGGCGCGTTCCTGGGCGGGGCGCTCGGGTACGGGCTGTGCCGGCTCCTGGGCCGGAAGGCCGCGTTGCGGCTGCTGGGCGAGGCGGATCTGGAGAAAGGGGAGCGGCTCTTCTCGCATATCGGGGGCTGGCTGGTCGCGTTGTCGCGCTGGTTGCCTCTGTTTCCCGAAGTCATCGCCTGTATGGCCGGCCTCATCCGGATGCCGGCCGGGCTGTTTCACTTTGCGCTGGCCTGCGGGGTGCTGCCGCTCGGGTTTGCGTTCGCGTACATCGGGCACGCCGGCGTGGCGCATCCGTGGCTCGCGATCGGGCTCAGCGCGTTCATTCCGCCGATCCTGTGGCTGGCGGTCCGCCCGATCGTCCGGCGCATGATCGGGGAATCCCCCTGATCGCCACCGCGACGCCACATCAGGATCGGCGCCTCCATGCGGCGTTGCAACAGGTCTGGGAATACTTCATGCCGTTTGAAATCGAAACCGACACCTTACGGATCCGGCCGTGGCGCGAAGCCACCGACCGGCCGGCGTTTTGCGCCATGACGGCCGACCCCGTCATGATGCGCTACATGTCGGACGGCATCCCGTGGTCGGACGCGATGAACGACGAATTCTTTGCGCGGCAGCAGCGGACCCTCGACGCCGCCGGCGTGTGCATGGGCGCCCTCGTCTGGAAGGAGACGGACGAGGTCATCGGCGTCGCCGGGCTGCAGCCGCTGGGGACCACGGGGAATCTGGAAGTCGGCTGGTGGGTCCAGCGGGTGCACCAGGGGAAAGGACTCGCGACGGCTGCCGGCGCCGCGATGGTGCGGTATGCGTTTGAGACGCTGGATCAGCCGTGCGTGAAGGCCATCACGCTGCCCGGCAACCAGGCGTCGCGGCGGGTGATGGAGAAGCTGGGGATGCGGTACGAAGGGGTGGTGACGGGCCGGCAACTCGGGCATCGTCTACCCGAGATCGAGGTGGTGCTCTACGGCATCGAACGGACAGGGGGCCACACCGCGGTGTGACCCCCTGTCCTGAGCTCATTTCCTAGAAATTCGTATTCGCCGCCGAGAAATCCTTCTCTACGATCCAGATGTTGCGGTAGCGGATGTCGTGGCCTTCGGCCTGCAGCTTCAGTCCGCCCGGTGTGTCGGTGATGCCCTTGCCGCCGTCGTTGGCGCCGTCGGTCGCCGAGCAGATGCCGCCCCAGACCTGGTTGATCGGCGTGTTCTCGTGCACCTTCGTGCCGTTGAAATACATCGTCACCATCGCCGGCTCGGTGCGTTTGCCGTTCTGGAACCGGGCCGCGCGGAACTGGATGTCGTAGGCGTTCCATTTCTGGAGGCCGTTGAACAGGTCGTAGTTCGCTTCCTTTTCGTTGATCACGGCCGCCATCCCGTGAAGGCCCCGTTCGCCCTCCACGATCTGGATTTCGTACCGGTTCTGGAGATACACGCCGCTATTTCCCTGGGCGCGTGGTATGAGGAATTCGACGTGCAGGCGGAAGTCGCGATACGCCTTTTTGGTGACGATGTCGGCTTCGCCATATGTGGTCGAGTAGGGTTCCTTCGAGGACAGCACGGTGCCGCCGCCGTCGAACTGGTCCTCGACGATGTTCCATTTGATGGGCAGGGCCGACACGAAGCAGGGGCCCTCCCAGTACGTCCAGTTTTTGTCGAGCGAGTGGCGGGTGCCGTCGAACAGGACCTCCGCGCCGGCCGGCGGCTGGGTGCCGACGCCGGTCTGGGCGCGGACGGAGAGGGGCAGGGTCAGGGCGATCACGAAGGCCCCGATCAGCGGGGTGCGTAGAAGACGCTTCATGGCGAGTCGGGTTGTAGGTTGCCGGTGCATGGGTGGGCAGGACGCCCACGCGCACAGAATACCCCAAAAACGCCAGATTCCAAAAGAATGGGCTTCACCCCAGCAGCGCGAAGGCGATGGCGTCGCAGACGAGGAAGCCGGCGTCGGTGAGCCGAACGCGCGTGCCCTCCATGTGCGTCCACCCCTCCACGCCGAACTGATCGATCAGCACCCCGTGCGAGCCGGCGAGGTCGCGTCCGTAGCGTTCCTTCAGCAGACGCAGATCCAGCCCTTCGCGCGTGCGAAGCCGCAGCATGATATACTCGTCGGCGAGCATGTCCGGCGTGAGCGTCTCTTCCATCGAAACCGGCAGCCGGCCTTCGGCGAGGTCGTCGACATACTGCTTCAGGCTGCGGGCGTTCGACCAGCGGCGCGGGGCGTCCGCATCCCACCAGAATCCGTGCGCGGCGGGTCCCAGCCCCAGGTAGTTGGTGTGCCGCCAGTAGAGCTGGTTGTGCTGCGACCGGTGCCCCGGGCGCGCGAAGCTGGAGACTTCGTAATGTTCGTAGCCGGCGGTTTGCAGCCGGTGCATCGTTTCCCGATACCGCTCAGCCATGGCGTCGTCCGAGACCGGGGTTTCCGCCCTCCGTTCCACGCGATTCCCCAGCGGCGTGTGCGGCTCGACCGTCAGGCTGTAGGTCGAGATGTGCGGCGCTGTCTGTTCGAGGGCGATGTTGAGGTTCGCATGCCAGCGGTCGGGCGGCTGATGCGGCAGGCCGAAGATGAGGTCGATGGAACAGGCATCGAAGCCGGCGCGGCGGGCCATCGGGAGCACCTCGCGCGCCTGTTCGGCCGTGTGCGCGCGGTTCATCCAGGTCAGATCCTCCTCGAAAAACGACTGGATGCCGATCGATAACCGGTCGACGCCGGCGGCGCGGAGGGCGTCGAGATACGCCGGCGTGGCGTCGTCCGGGTTGAGTTCGAGCGTCGTCTCCACGACGGGGCCGGTGTCGAAATGCCGGTGGAGGGCGTCGAGGATTCGAGCGATGGCTGCCGGATCCAGGCGGGAAGGCGTGCCGCCGCCGAAATAGATGGTTTCGATCGGCTCGCGCAACCGGTCCTGTGCGCCATAGATCGCGATTTCACGGCACAACGCGTCGACGAACGGGGCGTGGTCGTGCACGGTGGTGACGAAGTAAAAATCGCAGTACACGCACCGCTGACTGCAAAAAGGGATATGGAGGTAGATGCCGGCCATGTGGTCTCATTCGCGCGTGAGCCTCGTACCCCGCTGGGGGGGAGGGGTTCTGCCCCATGGCGTCTGCATCTTTCGGTAGAACGTGCCGTTAAAGTTACGCTGTAACGCACCCACACAGGCTCGAAACGTCTTCACGGGTTCCTGGCCCGAGCGAAGCGTACGTGAATCCCCATGCCTGTCGCACAATATTTTGCGGCATGGCGAGTTGGATGTACGTGGAAGACGTTATCCGATAACCATCCTCATACCTATGAAAAACCGATACATTCAGCTTCTGTCCGTCGTCCTGGCCGGCCTGCTTGCAAGCCCCGCCCTGGCGCAGACCATGACCTCCGAAACCAGTCAGGCTGCGTTGCCGGCTTTTGGCGGATCGATCGCCGCCGGAGCGGACGAAGTTTTTGTCAGCTCGTCGCGCAGCGGCAGTGCCGCCGGTGAAATCTACCGGTACGCCCGGTCCGCAAACGGCACCTGGGCGGAAGCGGCTCGTCTGAAAGCCTCCAACGGCATGAGCGGCGACAACTTCGGTCGGGCGATGACCCTCGCCGGCGACCGCCTCTTCGTGGGCGCCACGGGCTACCAGTCGACGACCGGCGCCGCGTACGTGTTCGAAAAAAATGCCAGCGGTGAGTGGGCAGAAACCGCGAAGCTTATGCCGGAGGATGCCGCGGAAGGCATCGCGTTCGGGCGGGCGCTGGCCGTGGCCGGCGACTTTGTCGTGATCTCGGCGGCGGGACGCAACAACCAGACTGGCGCGGTCTACGCTTTCAAGAAGGACGGCAACGCCTGGGCGCAGCACTCCGTATTGATGCCGGCCGAAGCGGCCGAAGGTGATCTGTTCGGTCTGACCGCCGCGGCCGAGGGCGACCTGCTCGTCGTCGGCGCGCCGGTGAAAGACAAGGGCAAAGGGGCCGCGTACGTGTTCAAGTACGACGCCGGCACCGACACCTGGGCGGAACAGACGATGCTGACCGTGGAAGGGCTTGAGGATAACGCGCAGTTTGGCGCGTCGCTCGCCGTGATGGGGCCGTATGTGCTCGTCGGCGCCCCGGGCGTCGACGGCTTCACCGGCGCCGTCTACATGTTCGAGAACGACTCCGAGACGGGTGAATGGATGCAGATTCCGACGCTGGTGCCGTTCGACAGCTCGCAGCGGCTCGGCTTTGGCGCTTCGATCGCGACGACGGAGTCCGGCGTGATGGTCGGCGCGCAAGGTGCGGATCGGTTCAGCGGCGTCGTCTACTTCTTCTCGGCCGACATGACGGCCCAGCAGTGGACGGGTGCGATCAAGATCAAGGGTGAAAACACGCAGAGCGGCCATGGCTTCGGCTCGTCCATCGCCGTGAACGGCGCGGTGGCCGCGATCGGTTCGCCCGGCGCCGACAACGGCGAAGGCGTGGCGTCGATTTTCGAGCGGAATGCCGACACCGGCGTCTGGGAAGAAAAGAACGTCTTCTTTGCGGAAATCAAGGGCATGGCGGCCGTCACCGGCGCCAAGGTGGACTGCGCCGAGGGCTCGGCCAACATCTTTGGCTGCCAGAAGGTCGACCTCATGTCCTTCATGCCGATCAAGTCGATCAGCTCCGCCCGCGGTTCGCAGATGAACGACGTGTGGGGATGGACCGACCCGCAGACCGGCAAGGAGTACGTCCTCGCCGGCCGGACCGACGGTTCCGCCTTCATCGATATCAGCGATCCGTCCAACCCGGTGTTCGTGGGCGAACTGCCCAAGACGGAGTCGTCGCCGGCGAGCACCTGGCGTGACATCAAGGTCTACAAGGACCATGCGTTCGTCGTGGCCGACGGCGCGGCCTCCCACGGCATGCAGGTGTTCGATCTGACCCGGCTCCGCAACGTGAAGCCGGCGGACATGCCGGTGACGTTCGAGGAGGATGCGCACTATTCGAACATCCACAGCGCGCACAACATCGTCATCAACGAGGAGAGCGGATTCGCTTACGCGGTCGGCAGCAGCTCGGGCGGCGAGACGTGCGGCGGCGGCCTGCACATCATCGACATCCGCGACCCGCAGAGCCCGACCTTCGCCGGCTGCTTCTCGGACCCGACGACGGGCCGCGCCAGCACCGGCTACTCGCATGACGCGCAGTGCGTGATGTACAAGGGGCCGGACACCGACCACCAGGGCAAGGAAATCTGCTTCGGCTCGAACGAAACGGCCATCAGCATCGCCGACGTGACCGACAAGGCCAACACGGTGGCGCTGTCCCGCGCGACGTATCCGAACGTAGGCTACTCGCACCAGGGCTGGCTGACGGAAGATCAGCGGTACTTCTACATGAACGACGAACTCGACGAGATGAGCGGCAACGTGACGCACACGCGCACGCTCATCTGGGACGTCCAGGACCTCGACGATCCCCAGCTCGTGAAGGAGTTCATGCTCTCGACGGAGTCGATCGACCACAACCTGTACGTGAAGGGCAACTTCATGTACCAGGCCAACTACACGAGCGGTCTCCGTATCCTCGACATCACGGATGTCGAGAACCCGGTCGAGTGGGGCTTCTTCGACACCACGCCGAACGAAGAAGGCATCAGCTTCGGCGGGGCATGGAGCACCTACCCGTATTTCAAGAGCGGCGTGCTCCCGGTAACCAGCATCGGTGAAGGGCTCTTCCTGCTCAAGAAACGCGACCTCGACATCTAAGCACGTCGCCGCATGCTTCGCGCGTTCCACGTTCCGGGAGCAACTACGCCTCCGGAACGTGGAACGCTTTTCATATGAGGACTCCCATGATCCAGCGCACTTCTACCCTGATCGCGGGGCTAACGTTGGCCCTGCTGTTTGTCGTCTCTTCCGCGTGCGGCAGCACGGCACGGTTGATCGATCCCGCCGGCGAGGCCGCGGTGTCGGTCCGGGCCGGCCAGTTGATCTACATCTGCAACCAGTCCAGCGCCTCGGTGTCGATCGTCGACGCGACCACGCTGGAGCTGGTCGAAACCGTCGACCTGACGAAATTCGGCGTCGATAAAAACGCCAAGCCCCACCACATCGCCGTCGAGCCGGACGGGTCGTTCTGGTATGTCTCCCTGATCGGGGCGAACCGGGTGTTCAAGCTGAACCGGGAGAACGAACTCGTCGGTCAGGCCGAGTTCGAAGCGCCGGGTCTCCTCGCGCTGCACCCTACGCGCGACCTGCTCTTCGTAGGCCGGTCGATGATGGCCGTGAACCCGCCGCAGCGCATCGGCATGATCACCCGATCGGACATGGCGATCGAGGAAGTCGATGTCTTTTTCCCGCGCCCGCACGCCATCGTGATCGATCCGCGAGGCGAGTATGTTTTTGTGGGAAGCCTCGCTGAAAACCGTTTCCTGAGCTACAACATCGATACGGAAGCCATCGAACTGTATAACGTCGACGGTCCGATCAACACCTTCGTCCAGTTCGCCATCTCTCCGGATGCGCATACGCTCGTAGTCGGCGGCCAGATGACGGGCAAGGTGTTCATCTACGACATCACCCGGGTGCCCGCGATCCAGCTCGTCGAGACGCTGGACGTCAAAGCCGCGCCCTGGCACCCCGTGTTTTCGCCCGACAACCGGTATGTGTATCTGGGCAACAAGATGGCGAACACGATCTCCGTGATCGACATGCAGACGCGCAAGGTGGCGAAGCTGATCGAAGGCGAGGGCATTTCGCAGCCCCACGGCAGCGCGCTCTCGGCCGACGGCCGCTATCTGTTCGTTTCGAACAGCAACCTCCCTGGCGGCGGTCAGGCCATGATGAAGATGATGGCCCCGGGCGGCGGCGGCCACGATGCCCACGCCGGCCACGCCATGGAGCCTGAAAAAGAAGAGCCCGGCACCCTCGTCGTCATCGATACGAAGACCGACGAGATCGTGAAGGTCATCCCGCTCAACCTCTACCCCTCGGGTATGGGCACCAACGCCCGCTAAGTCGCCCGCACGATCGATGAAGGTATTCCCCGTCATTCTGCTGGGGTGCGCGAGCGCGCTCCTCGCGTCCTGCGCAACGCCTTCGTCGGTATCGACGGGTTCAGAACCCGCGCGCGCGGCGTCGGGCCCGGCTGCTTCCGCCATGCCGGCGTTTGAACGCGATGTCTTTGCCTTCGACGTTCGCGACGGCGCCGGCCGGCGGTACGACCATCCGTTCCTGGGTGGCCTCAACGTGCCGCGTCCCCAGTTTCATGACATCGACGGGGACGGCGACGACGACCTCTTCCTCCAGAATGTCACCGGTCAGGTGATGTTTTTCGAGCAGGTCGGCACCCGCGCCGCGCCGGAGCTGAAGTGGCGGACGGACCGCTTCATGGATCTCGACATCGGTGAGTGGAGCCGGTTCGTGGATATCGATGCCGATGGCGACTTCGACATCCTGGCTGAGCGGCCGTTCAGCTACATGCAGCTCTACCACAATACCGGGACGGCGGAGCGGCCGGTCTTCGTGGCCAACTCGGACACCGTGCGCGACGCCGCCGGCACCCCGATCTTTGCGGATCGGCAGAACATCCCCAACTTCACCGACATCGACTGCGACGGCACACTCGATCTGTTCATCGGGCGCGTCGAAGGCACGGTGATGCACTACGAAAGCGCCAGCCCCCGCAACGCCACGCTCCCGCGTTTTAACCTGCTCGACGAACGGTTCGAGGGCATCGAGATCATCGGCCAGTTCGTGGGCAGCAACCGGCACGGCGCCAACACCCTCGCGTTTCACGATTACGACGGCGACGGTGATCAGGACCTGTTCTGGGGCGACTTTTTCGAGCCCGGCCTGCTGCTCATCGAAAATACCGGCACCTGCGCGACGCCGTACCTCCGCAACGATCCCCAGCCTTTCCCGATCGGCAATCCGCTGCTGACCACCGGCTACAATGCGCCGGCGTTCACCGATTACGATCACGACGGCGACAAGGACCTGGTCGTGGGCGTGCTCGGGGGCGCGTTTAATCCCAACCGGACCGCCGCGGACAATCTGTATTACCTCGAACGCGGGGCGGACGGCGGGTATACCGTGCGCACCCGTCGGTTTATCGGTAGCGTGGACGTCGGGCTGGAAAGCATCCCGTCGTTTGTGGATATGGATGGCGACGGGGATCAGGATCTCGTACTGACGAACAAGATCGATCCGTCGACCGTTGAGACCGCCTTCGCATACTATTTCGAGAACCGGGGATCGGCGACCACGCCGGCGTTCCAGCTGGCCGACACGCTTTCGCTCGCGGCGATGTACCATCCGGCCCCCGTGTTCGCCGATCTGGACCGCGACGGCGATCAGGACATGCTGCTCGGGACGTGGTTCAAGGGGATGCAGCTCTACTGGAACCAGGGCACGGTATCCGCGCCGGACTTCGTTCTGGATGAGCTCGCTACCATCAAGCTCTCGCGCGGCAGCAACAGCACGCCGGCCCTGGCGGACATGGACGGTGACGGCGATCTGGACCTGTTCGCCGGCGAGGCGTCGGGCACGATCAACTACTACCGGAACGACGGCACGCCGCAAAAGCCGTCGTTCGCCCTCGTATCCGACGAGTTCGGCGACATCGACGCCGGCCGGCGCAGCGCCCCGGTCGTGCTGGACTACGACGGCGACGGCGATATCGACCTGATCGTCGGTCGGGAGAAAGGCGGCCTGCTGTTTTTCCGCAACATAGGCACCCCCGAGCAGATGGAATTCGCGCCGGAAGAGGTGCTGCCCATGCCCATGCCGGCGCTCGCGGCGCCCGCCTTCGTCGACATCGACGCCGACGGGGATACGGATTTGTTCGTCGGCGGCGACAGCGGCGGGCTGCTGTTTTTCCGTAACACGCAGCGCCGCTGACGCGACGCGGCGTTACCGGCGCAGGCCGGCCGCGGAGGCTTCGTCGAGGAACAGCGCGCAGCGGGGATGCTGCTGGAGGATCGACGCCGGCACTTCGGGCGTCACCGGCCCCTCCACGGTCGCGCGCACGGCGTCGGCCTTGCGCGCCTCAGGCACCGTGCATACGATGGCCCGGCTTTGCATGATGCGATGGACCGACATGGATACCGCGGTCCGTGGCACGGCATCCAGCGTCTCGAACCAGCCCTCGCCCAGCTGCTGCCGCCGGCACGCCTCATCCAGCGCGACCACATGATAGGGAGCCGTCGTCACGAAGTCGGCCGGCGGGTCGTTGAAAGCGAGGTGCCCGTTTTCGCCGATCCCGACAAACGCCACATCGACGTGCAGAGGTTGGATCAGTGCGGACAGGCGTCGTGCCTCGGCCTCGGCGTCCGTCTCGGCATCGATATAATGGAACGCCCGCATCGGTGTGGGCAGGCGACGCACGAATCGGTCCCAGAGGTAGCGGCGGAACGAGGCGGGGTGTTCGATGGAGAGGCCGGCGTATTCGTCCAGATGGAAGGCCGTCACGCGATGCCACGGGATGTCGGGGGCGCGGGTCAGCGCATCGAGCAGCTCGAACTGCGAGGCGCCGGTGGCGAGCACGATCGTCGCCTCGCCGGCGTGCTCGACGGCTTCGCGGAGCATGGCGGCGCCGGCTTGCGCGGCCGAGAGACCGCACCGGGCTTTATCGGGAGAAACCGTTATCTGCATGGCCCAACATACAAAAACCCCCTGCACGTGCGGGAACGCGCAGGGGGTTTTCTTTATGGGTCATTGTGTGTTGTCGTTCAGGGCAACATCGTTTTGGCGGGGCACGCCGTGTCGCTCAGGTTGGAATCCCAACAAGCCTGAACGCCGCCATTAAAGTTGGTCGCGGTGATCGACCCCGACTGGTCCGATCCATTCCAGAGCACCAGATGCCGCACGCCGGAGCCCACCTGCTGCCAGTCGAACGTGCGCTCGTCGCCCGATTCCGTGTATTCGACGGAGTCGCCGGCGTTGACTTCGGCCGAAGCCGGGATGGTGAAGGTGATCGACTTCTCGGTGTCGCTCGTGATCTCGTACGAAGCGCTCAGCACATTCGTCGAGGTCCCGTCCACCGGGTAATACAGCTCCCAGGAGCCCGAAGCCCCGTTGTCGGTCGTGCGGCCGGTAAACAGCTCGAAGTCTTCGAGGGGCGTGGACGAACTCGGGTCGTTCATGGTCACGCGCATGCTCCAGTCCGTGCCGTCGTCGCGCCGGGAGCCGGTGAGGCTGTAGGCTGCGGAGACGCCGCTGGCGGTGACCGAGGACGACCAGACCCACGAGCCGTCGTCCGCCGTCGGGTCGGTCTGGATGGCCGAATTCGTCAGTGCGACGGGGATCACGAGGTTGGCGCTCAGGACGAGCGACACCGGCCAGACGCGCAGGGCGGCGGCGGTGAAGTTGAGGCCGGCCGCTTGTTTCGGGGCGAGGGTCTGGTTAAAAAGTTCGGTTTGGAGGGTGAAGGCCTCGAGCGGGAAAACGTCCGGCGCCGTGGTGTTGTCGTCTTCGTTGCTGTCGCATCCGGCGGATGCGACGAAAAGGAGGGCGATCAGGATGTATGTAAAACGATGGGTAGGTAGTTTCAGCATGGGTTGTGATGGGGTGATGGTGAAAGGGTGGATTGAGTTAGCCTCCACTATCGGATACGGACGCTTTCAAAACGCGTGCCGCCGGCATACCCGATGCCGGAAGCGGCGGAATGCGGGCCGCCGCAGGGCAGCCGGACGCTCGTCTCTTTTTGAGACGAAGCCATGGCGCGCGTTCCGGTATGCAAGAGCGCGGTTGATGTTTCGCACCCCCTGATCTACCTTCCGGGACGCAACGCGCACGTCCTCCACCGTACAACGAACCGAACCCTCCCTTGCGTATGTCCTCGATGCTGCCCGACGGTATCCACGCGGCATGTCTGACGCCGCAGACGCCTGACCGCCAGGTCGACCACGAACGGCTTGCGGCCCATGCGCGCTGGTTGCTCGCGAACGGGTGCGACGGGCTCGCCATCCTGGGCACGACCGGCGAGGCGAACTGCTTCACGGTGGATGAGCGCAAGGCGCTGCTCGAAAAGCTGCTGGCATCGGGGGCGCCGGCCGATCGCATCCTGCTCGGCGTCGGATGCTGCGCGCTGCCGGACACGGTGGCGCTGTCCCGGCATGCGCTGGCGCACGGGGTCCACAATCTGCTGGTGCTGCCGCCGTTTTACTACAAAAAGGTGCGCGATGAAGGCCTCATCGCCAGCTTCGACGAGATCATCCAGCAGATCGGCGCGGATGCGCCACGCCTCTTTCTGTATCATTTCCCCCAGATGACGGGCGTTCCGTTTACCCTGCCGGTGATCGAGAAGCTGCGGGCCGCGTATCCCGCGTGCATTGAAGGGATCAAGGACTCCGGAGGCGATTTCGCGAACATGCAGGCGACGCTGAAGGCCTTTCCGGGCTTTCGGGTATTCGCCGGCACGGAGCGTTTCTTGCTCGATCTGCTGCGCGCGGGCGGGGCCGGCTGCATCTCCGCCACCGTCAACGTTACGGCCGCCCAGGCTGCCGAGGTGTACGCGTCACGCAACGCCCCGTACGTCGATGCCCTCCAGCAACGGCTCACGGCGGCCCGGCAGGCGGTCGAAGCCTACCCCATGATTCCCGCCCTGAAGTTCTTGACGGAGCGGCGCACCGGCGACGCCGGCTGGCGTACGATGCGGCCACCGCTCGCGCCGCTTCGTGACGAAGAGAAACAGGCGCTGATGGATGCCGTCAATGCCCTGAGCCCGACCGCTGCCTGATCATGCAACCTGCACCCGATCTCCTCAAACTGCTCCCCATCCTGCGGCTCGCGATGACCGCCATGGTCGTCTTCGTCGGCGGGGTCAGCTGGTACCTGGTCGATAGCGAACAGCTGAAGCCGATTTTTCCGGCCGACCATCCTGCCATGGTGGGCTACTTCGGCGTGGTGACGCTGGTGATGGTCGGCGCCATCCTGTATTTCAAGCGGAAGCGGGAGGCGACGAAATCGCGCGCCCGGTACGCCAGCTTCACCCTGATCGGCTGGAGCGCGGCGGAAGGGATCGCTGTGATGGGGGCGATCTTTTATCTGGTCACGGGCAATCCCACGTATTACCTCGCCGGCTTTCTGCTGCTGTTGAGCGCCTTTCTGATGGTGCCGGCGGGGGACGGAACCGGAACCGACGTGCTTTCCTAGATCGCCGGCAGCCGGCGACACGTGTCACCAATGTGTGGCAAAGACGCGTTTTTTTAACATATCCTTGTATTGCGCCGATTCTATAGTGATCTTTCAGTGCTTTTCTCAGGCATCACAACTCTTTTCTACACCTCACGCAGTGTTTTCGCGTTGATGCACGACGCAGACCAAACGGAGTAGAAGCGAGAGGCGTCGAAAAGCACGACGAAGCGCAAGCCGCCCATCTCATCCCCCCGTTACCCCGGGATGCGACGCAAGCGCCAGCCGACGGAGCCGCATAGGAAGTACCGGATTATGCGGACGGCTACGTCTGGAGCGATTGGTTATCGAGACGCCTTGGCACTTCTGTAGGGTTGCGCACCGTAACGACGTATACCAGGGGCACACGCCCAGCTGGCTTCCAAACACTGCCGGAAGCAAGACCACCAGGATATGGAACAGCATGCTAATTACCCGCAACCGTCACCGGTTATCCGCACCATGATCAGCGAAGAAATGATTCCCGTACAGCACCCGGATGTCCTCGCGCAGGGTGTTCTCGAAGAAATGGTGCTGTACGACGGCGACTCGGAAATGGGCTATTCCCTGAATGCGTCGGCCAAGGCGATCTGGGATTGCTGCGACGGCTCACGCACCGTCCAGCAGATCTGCAACGATCTGAGCTCCACGTTCGAAGTACCACCCGACCTTCTCATCGAAGACGTCCGCCTCGCGTTGCGTCAGTTGCTGACCCTGGGTCTCATCCAGGACAAGCGCGCGCACATCGGCAAGGCCGAGGGCGTCGTCTGAAACCGGAACATGCAGACGCTTTTCGTCTCGTTTGGTAATCAGGAAGTCGCGGTGTCGGGGGAGGCCGAGGAAGTTCTCGTCCCCCTGGCCCACAACTTCCGCGAACTGCTCGTCCCGGCCCCCCTGGATCTGCTGGACACCCTTACGGTGCGGCGCGAGGGGGGTGGCTACATCGTGGATGGCGCCGATCAGTTCGGCGACCACGACGGCTCGCTGCACAGCACGCTGCAGTGCCTCAAGTTCGAGATCGTGTTCCGGTTCGTGCGCGAGCACCCGGACCTCCTCTGGCTCCACGCCGGCGCCGCCTCGAAACAAGGCACCGCGGTGGTGATGTGCGGGACCTGGGGGCGCGGCAAGAGCACCCTCGTGTCCAACCTCTGCATGCGCGGCTGGTCCTATCTGTCGGACGATATCGTGCCGGTTTCCCTGCAAACGGGCGAACTGGTGCCGTTTCCGCTGACGCCCCAGATGCGCGAGCACGCCACGACGCAGGACGAACGGCTGCTGAGCCCCGAAGAGGTGTCACAGCTCCAGAAGCGGACCATCGAACTGGCGGAAGGCCAGATCGACACCGGCCGCTGCGCCATCGCCGCGCTGATCTTTCCGCAGTATAGTCCGGAAGCGGACATGCGCCTCGTCCGCACCGCGCCGGCCTCGGCGACCCTCGAGCTACTCCAGAACTGCCTCAACCTCAAGATGCATCGCGGCGAAGCCGTGCGCTACCTCGGGCAGCTCATCGAGCGGACGCCGGCGTTTCATCTCCCCTATCGCCACGGCGAAGAAGCCGCCGAGCTCATCATCGACACCCACGCGCAGGGGTTTCCGTTTTAGGGCGCACGGTTCGGCGGGCAAGGATCGAGGACAGCCGGGGTTGAACCCACGGTTTGTCCTGACCACGTCTTTTTTTACTGTCCTCGTGGCACGAGCCACAGCGCGGTCTGCCGGCCGTCGATGTACCGCACCGCCGCGCCGTCGAAAAACGCGTCTTCTTCCAGCATCACCCGCACGTCCTTGCTCCACTCGGGGATAGCCACGGTCGTGTTCAGCTCGATCGAATAGGCCGTGTTCGGATGGAGGGGGAAATCGCCCGTACCCGGCACGCCGCCCTGGCTGTCCCACATCCCGATCGCCGGCCCCGCGGCATGACCGTGGTAGCCGATGGGGTGGGTATAGATGGACGGACGCAGGCCCTCGGCCGTCGCCTGCGCGCGGGCGGCCGCCAGCATGGCGTTGCCGGTGCGGCCGGTCTTGAACTGCGCGGTAAGGATATCCTGCAGCCGGTTGCCGGCGGCCAGCGCCGCCTTCAGGCCGGCGGGGGCGTCGGACTCGCCGGGCTTCAGAATGTACGCATGCTGCTGCGTGTCGGTGTTGAGCCGCAGGTACGTGATGCCGAAGTCGACATGGACCAGATCGCCGGGCAGGATCGTCGTTTCGCCCGGGCGCGACGAAAAGTCGCTGCGAGAGTCGGGCTCCTCGGCGCGCTGGACGGACACGCTCGGGTGGAACCACGTCGTCAGCCCGAGCGACCGGATCCGCTCGCGAAACCACCATTCCAGGTCGACCGTCGTGGTCACCCCAGGCTGAATGGCGCGCTCGGACAGCCCTTCGGCGATGATCGCGTGGGCAATGCGCACGATCATCGGGTAGATATGCATCTCCTGCTCCGTCCGCGTTTCCAGCCAGCCGACGGCCAGGTTCTCGGCCGAGACGATCCGCCCGCGGAAGGCGGCCGGCAACGCGGCGGTCAGCGCCTCGAACTCGGTATCGGTCATCCCGTCCGCGTGCGCGAAGGTAGACGACCGGTTGACGGCGATCTGGCGGGGGTTGCGTTCGCCGATGAGGTCGGCCAGCCGCTTCCACTGATCCGGCTCGTCTTCTGGCGACCACGACCCCGGAAAGGCGTCGCCCACCGCGTAGCGGGATACGGCCAGCCGCTCCACGCCGGCCTCGCCGCGGTCGAAAAAGAGGAGGATCGTCCGCCGGCGGGCCGCGAGCCACGTGGCCGGCAGCATCGTCTCGATCACCGGATCCTCGTTATACTCCCGCGCCACGATCACCCACATGTCGATCCCCTCGCGACGCATCAGCATCGGCACGACGGTCTCCAGGCGATCTTTCAACAGCCGGTCCATCACCTCCGCCTGCTCTCGCAGCGGGAGGACGGTTGGCATCAGCGTCTGGCCGTGAAGCGCGGTCGGGATCAGGAATAAGGCCACAAAAAGGGTAATTCGAACCATGACGAGGGATGAACGATGAGTGCGTGCCGATTAGGCGCTGTCTGAAAAATCTTTCAGACCGAAACGTATCCTGAACGTGATTCAGGATGCAAAGCTGTAATGACCAACCAATGACCAGTCTCCACCGACCGCGGCCGCAGGCCGCTCAATCGTACCGCTGCTCCGGCGGGCGGATCGCCAGGGAATCGGGGATGGCGTTGTTCTGAAGTTTCGGATTGACGACCGAGACGAGCGGCATGTCGAGCGCCGTCCAGTATTCGCCCAGGGCCTGGATGAGGAACTCCTGCTGGAGCTCGACCATATCGGGGTCGAAGCGTCCGAGGTGGTCGAGGTGTCCCTGGATCTCGAGGTAGAGGACGCGCGGCCATTCGGGGAATTTCTCGTTGGCCTGGCGCAGCAGCGCGAACAGATCCTGCGATGCCCGATCGAAATCGTGGTCGGCCTCGACGATGTGGTACACCGAGACGGTGTTGTCGAAGCTCATCCAGATGCCCGGTGCGTCGGGTTTGTTGTATTCGGGGATGATGGGCGGTTCCATGGCGCTGGAGTCGGTTTAAAGGTGTTCCTCCAACGCGATGCCGGCGACTTAGGTTCAGCCGGCCACGTCGCTTTCGGCCGCGAACGGAAAGCGCATCGTCACCGTCGTCCCCGAGCCCTTGCGGCTATCGATCGCGATGGTGGCGCCCATCGACTCGATGAGCCGTTTTGTGATGGCCAGGCCGAGGCCGGTGCCTTCGTACGGACGCGTGATGCCGGTGACCTCCTGGCGGAATTCGCGGAAGAGATACGGCAGAAACTCCTTGCCGATGCCCACGCCGGAGTCCTCGATGGTCAGTTCGACGGCGTCTTCGCGCGGCGCGATGGTGATCTGGATCGCGCCTTTACGGGTGAATTTGATCGCGTTGCTCAGCACATGGCGGAGCGCGCGCGCCGAGGCGTCGGCGTCGATCCGGACGTAGGTCTCCGCCGCCGGCGTGTGAAAATGCCAGTGCAATCCCTTGGCCACGGCCGTCTCCCGGTAGGGGGTGGCGATGGCCTTCACATGCGCGCCCAGATCGACCGTTTCGAGGTTGAGCGGAAGCAGGTGGTCTTCCAGCTGCGCCAGATCGAGGACGGCCCCGAGCGTGTTGAGCAGGCGCGACGCGCTTTCCTCGATGAGGCGGGCGAACCGGCGATGCGTGTCGTTTTCCTGGAGCGCGAGCAGCTCCGCGAAGCCGAGGATCGAGGTGAGCGGCGTGCGGATCTCGTGGCTCATCGTGGCCAGGATGGTCGATTTGATCTGGTCGATGGCCGGCTGGGTCCAGTCTTCCGCCGGCCCGTCTTGGGCGGTGCGCATCACCCCGAGGTAGCGGCGGAGGTTCGTCTTGGGGTCGTGCTCGACGAGCTGCACGGCATGCTGCATCGTGCGGAGGCTGCCGTCGGGCAGGCGCAGGCGGAGCATCAGCGTGGCCGATGCGTTGAGCGCCAGCGCGCCATAGGTGGATAACGTGGCGTAGCTGTCTTCCGGGTGCAGGACATCCGTCCATCGGAACGGACGCCCCGGATCGAACGGGATGCCGGTGGTTGCGGTGAACGCGTCGGAGACGCGCTGGAGCCAGCAGGTGCCGTCGCCTTCCTGTGCGATGGAGAACGAGCAGGCCGATGACAGGCTGGCGACGAGCCGGCTGCAGGCGGACTGTTCGCGGTTCGATTGTTCCAGTCGGCGCAGGGCAGTGACATCCTGCGCCATGAACGCGCAGGCCTGGATGTTGCCCGAGGGATCGTAGACCGGGAGGAGACGGCAATAGAGCCGGCGAAAGCTGCCGCGTTTCGTGCGAAGTTTGAGGTCGAGCCCGGAGATCCGGCGCCGGTTGAAGACGCGGCTGATGATCGTGTCGAAATCGCCGGCCTCGGGCTCGTCGACCAGCAGCGGGCCGATCTGCCGGCCGATCACTTCCTCATCCGCGAACCCGAACGAGTCCATGCAGGCCTGATTCCAGCTCAGGATCATGCCGTCGGCATCGACGGTGAAGAGCGGGATGGGGAGCCCGGTGGTCATCCGTTCGTACAGGGCTTCGCTCTGGACCAGCCGGCTTTCGCTCAGGCGCAGCGCTTCTTCCTGGATGCGGAGCCGATGGTGCGTGCTCAGTTCGCTGACCCCGATCGATGCCATATCGTGCAACAGCTTGATGTGGCCGCTGGAGAATGATCTGGGCACGCGATCGACGACGCACAACATCCCTACCGGGTGGCCCGAGGCGTCGATCATCGGCGCGCCGGCGAAGAAGCGGATGCCGGCGTTGGTCACCCACACGTCGTTGCCGAAGGCCGGGTCGAGATCGGTGTCCGGCACGATGAGCGCCTTACCCGGCGTAACCAGCGCCGGCGACAGGAAGCCGCTCTCCTGATAGGCGGCCAGGTCGATGCCGTAGCACGCCATGAGCTGCAGGAGTTCGTCCTTTTCATAGAGCGCCACGTAGGCCCCCGGCGCGCTGAACATGTGCGCGACGGTCATCGCCAGCCGGCGAACGGACTGCACAATGCGTTCGTCGCGCCGATCAAAATAGAACGGCATAGCCGGCAGGTCGCGGCTCGTCGTGAGTGCGGAGCGCCACATAGGCGTGGGGTGATCGAAGATGCGTAGCAGGGACGCAATCGGACCGGCGTCAGATGGGGACGTTCGCCGGGAGAGAGGGCGCGAGCGCGTCGGGATAGCTCCTAGTATATGGGCATCCGCTTATTTTCGATCATTCTTTCGTGGCGCCATTTCGTCGCTTTTGGCGCATATCGGGGGCGCTTTTGACCTGAGTGTCAGGTCATCGTTCGGGGCGCGTTAGAAAGGCGCGCACTTCCCGGAAGAACGCGTCCCTGTTCTCGATGAAGGGGAAGTGCCCTGAGGCCGGAATGGTAACCAGCCGGGCGTTCGGCATGGTGCGCTCCAGCGGGATGCCGCTGATCGAAGCCGCCGGCTCGTTGTCGCCATACAGGATGAGCGTGGGCGTACGGACGTCGGCGAGGCCGGGGAGCAGGTCGTATTCCGAGAGTTCGGGCCACAGGTAGCCGAAGCGGGCGCTGCGGTCCATGTAGTCGGGCGGAACATACAGATGCAGGCTGTCGAGCCGAGCCGCGTTATAGAACTGGGGCTTGAACGAGAGCAGCAGCAGTTGGCGGATGGCGTCGGGGTCACGGGCCTGGAAGGCGTCCGAGGCCATGATGGCGGCGCGCGCGGCGCTGTCCGCCGGCGTGTCGCGCCGGCTGAGTTCGGCCTCTTCCTGCTGCCAGAGGGCGACGCTCGGCGGCATGGGATCCAGCAATACCAGCGAACGGAGCGCCTCGGGGTGCGCCATCGCATACCGCATGGCGAGCTGGCCGCCCCACGAATGCCCCATGAGATGTATCGTGCCCAGGCCGAGCTCGGTCCGCAGCTGCTCGATGTCCTCGACGAACATCGCCATCGTGACGTCGGCGCTGTCGACTTGCGCGGCCGAGCGGCCGCTCAGGCGCTGGTCGAAGAAGATGAGCCGGTAGTCGTCGGCCAGCGGTGCGAGATGGGGGAGCAGGTACCCGTGCTCTAGCACCGGTCCCCCGTGGACGACGACGATCGGCTCGCCGGCGCCCATCTGTTTCACGTACAGTTCGGTGCCGTTGATGGGCATCAAACCGTCGGTGACGGCCGGCGATTCGCAGCCGCCGAGCACCAGTGCGACGAGCAGTATCCGAAAGAGCATATCGTTGTCCTATTGCTAATGGAGGAAATAACCACCTATTATCCCTTGAGTGCACCCTATCCTACACGAAAACCCCCGGCACGGACTTCTCCGGCAACCGGACCCACCCCGTTTGGCGGATATCCGCGGAAGACCTGCCTTTCATACAACCAATCCTCTGGAGGATTACCATGGACGTAGTAGGACTTCTTACCAGCCTGATCACTGGCGGCGTGGGCGGCAATCTCGCCGGCATGGCCTTGAAAGACAAGAGCCTGGGCACGCTGTGGAACACGATTGTAGGGATGATCGGTGGCGGACTGGGCAGTCAGGTGCTCGGCATATTGGGGATGGCGGCCGCGAATGGCGGCCTGGATCTGGCCAGTATTGCCAGTTCGACCGTCGGCGGCGGGGTGCTGATGGCTATCGTGGGCATCGTCAAGCAGATGATGGCCAGGTCGAAACAGCCGGCATAACCGTATCCGCCCCGTAAAGGACCTTGCCCCGCCTGGATGTCGAGCCTGGCGGGGCTTTTTTTGTCTCGTCAGGACACGGGCTCGTTCGTCTCTTCCTCCTCTTCCTCGATCTCGTCCGAATCGTCGGTGTCGTCCCCGTCGCCGGCAAACAGATCCAGGTCGATCTCCTCATCGTTGCCGTTCTGGAATCGACGGGTGCGCTCGAGTTCTTCGAGGAGATACCGCGAGGTCGCGGTGTCGGCGACGGCCACTTCCTCGGGGGTGCCGGCGCAGACGATGCGCCCGCCGTCGTTGCCGCCGGTCGGCCCCAGATCGATGACATGATCCGCCACCTTCACGACATCCATGTTGTGCTCGATCACGAGCACCGTATTGCCCTTTTTTACGAGGGCGCGAAGGACGTTGAGGAGGTGCCGGATGTCCTCGAAATGGAGTCCGGTCGTGGGCTCGTCCAGAATGTACAGGGTGCTTCCCGTGCCGGGCCGGCTCAGCTCCTTGGCCAGCTTGACGCGCTGCGCCTCGCCGCCGGACAGCGTGGTGGCCTGCTGGCCAAGCCGGATGTACCCCAGCCCCACGGAGTCCAGCGTGCGCAATTTGCGCTCGATGCGCGGGACGTTCTCGAAAAACGACAGCGCCTCGGAGACGGGCATCTCGAGCACGTCGGCGATGCTCTTGCCTTTGAAATGCACTTCGAGCGTTTCCGCGTTGTAGCGCTGGCCCTTGCAGGTGTCGCACTCGACGTACACATCGGGCAGGAAGTTCATCTCGAGCTTGACGATGCCGGCGCCCTTGCACGTCTCGCAGCGGCCGCCTTTGACGTTGAACGAGAAGCGGCCGGCCTTGTACCCGCGTATTTTCGATTCCGGAAGCTGCGTGAACAGGTCGCGGATGTGCGAAAAAAGCCCCGTGTACGTGGCCGGGTTGGAACGCGGCGTCCGGCCGATAGGGCTCTGGTCGATGTCGATCACCTTGTCGATGTGCTCCAGCCCGTCGATATCCTTGTAGGTGAGCGGCACCAGCATCGCCCGGTGGAAATGGTTGGCGAGGATCGGATACAGCGTCTGGTTGATCAGGCTCGATTTGCCCGATCCCGAGACCCCCGTCACGCACACGAAGGCGCCGAGCGGGAGGCGCAGCGTATCGCCTTTCAGGTTGTGGCCCGTCGCTCCGGTAAGCGTGAGCCAGTGTCCGTTGCCGGCGCGGCGCTCGCGCGGCAGCGAAATCGTCCGCTCGCCGGTGAGGTAGGCCGCAGTCAGGCTGTTGTGCCCGTTGAACCCCTTGACGAGCCCGGCCGGCGCGGAGCGCCCGACGATGTGCCCGCCGTATTCCCCCGCGCCCGGGCCGAGGTCGACCACGAAGTCCGCCGCCTCGATCATCTCGCGGTCGTGCTCGACCACCAGGACCGAATTGCCCATGTCGCGCAGCTGGCGGAGGGACGCGATCAGTTTGTCGTTGTCGCGGGGATGCAGGCCGATGCTCGGCTCATCCAGGATGTAGAGCACCCCGACGAGTTGCGTCCCGATCTGGGTCGCCAGCCGGATGCGCTGGCTCTCGCCGCCCGAGAGGGTGCGCGCCGGCCGGTCGAGGTTGAGGTAGCCGACGCCCACGTTGATCAGGAAGTCGAGCCGCTCCCGGATCTCCTTTACGATCGGGCGCGCGATGATCCATTCGCGCTCGGTGAGGAGCAGCGTCTCGAAATAGGCCCGGAGCGAAGCGAGGTCCATGCCCACCAGATCGGCAATGTTTTTTTCGCCCAGCCGGAAAGCGAGGCTCTCCTTCCGGAGCCGGCCGCCGCCGCACTCGCGGCACGGCATGGCGCGCATGTATCCTTCCGCCCAGCGACGCGCCGTCACCGAAGTCGAGTTGCTGTACGTGTGCCAGATGTGCTGATGGACGCCGCCGAACCGGTGCTTGTAGGCGACTTCGCGGTTCTTGTATTTGTAGACGATCTCGAACTGCTCCTCGCCGGCGCCTTCGAGAAGCACCTTCATCTGCTCCGGCGTGAACTGGTTGAGCGGCGTGTCGAAATCGAAGCCGTACAACGCCGAGACCGCGTTCAGCTGACTGAACATCCAGATGTCGCGCGGCTTGCCGATGGGCTCGATCCCGCCCTGGGCGATGGTCTTGGTCGGATCCGGGATGATCAGGGCATCGTCCAGCTCCTGCTTCGTCCCCAGCCCGTTGCATTCGGGGCAGGCGCCGTACGGAGAGTTGAACGAGAAGCTGTTCGGGGAGGGGTCTTCGTAGGAGAGGCCGTCTTCGGGCGAAAAGAGGTGCCGGCTGAAGAGATAGTCCTGCATCGCCTCACCGTCCAGCACGGCGGCGATCACGGTGCCGCCGCCCATCCCCAGCGCCGTGTCGATCGACTGGCTGAGGCGGCTTCGGATGCCCTCCTTGAGCACGACACGGTCCACCACGACCTCGATGTCGTGTGTTTTGTACCGGTCGAGCTTCATCCCCTCGGTGATCTCGATCAGCTCGCCGTTTACGCGAACGCGCGTGAAGCCCTGCCGGCTGATCTGTTCGAACAGTTCGCGATAATGCCCCTTGCGCCCTTTTACGACAGGCGCGAGCAACAGCAGCCGGGTGCCCTCCTCGAAGCCGGCGATGCGGTTGATGATTTCGTCGTCGGACTGCTTCCGCATCGGCGTGCCCGAGATGTAGGAATAGGCGGTCGCGGCGCGGGCGTAAAGGAGACGCAGGAAGTCGTAGATCTCCGTGACGGTGCCGACGGTGGAGCGCGGATTCCGGCTCACCGTTTTCTGCTCGATGGAGATGACCGGCGAGAGCCCGTCGATGAAGTCGAGGTCCGGCCGCTCCATCATGCCGAGAAACTGGCGGGCATAGGCGCTCAGGCTCTCCATGTAGCGGCGCTGCCCCTCGGCGTAGATCGTGTCGAAGGCGAGGCTGGATTTGCCCGATCCGGAGAGCCCGGTGATCACGACCAGCTGGTCGCGAGGAATGTCGAGGTCGACATTCTGGAGGTTGTGTTCACGCGCGCCCCGGATGATGATGCGCTCGTCCATGCTCTTCGCCGTTGAAAAAGGTGCTTGTAAGCTCGAAATGCGGGTTGCCGTGCCGGCGCAAGCAACTCGGGTGCCGGTTGACGATCTTTACTTGCGGGACGCCGACCGAATGCGGATCAATCCACGTCCATGGAATTTAAAAACAACCCTTTGAGTTTCCGGATCGTACACATGTTTTTTACACATCCCACTGTTTCCTTCCGCGCCGGCGTGATCTTCCTCATGGCGGGCGGGCTGCTTTCTGCGTGCGAACGCGAGCAGGATCCGGAAGCGATATCGCCCTCGATGGCCGTCTATTTCGAGTCGGTGGGGCAGGGGCAGTCGGCCGCCTTTACGGATACGATGGAGGTGGTGGTGCGCGATTCGGTCGCGTGGGCGCGTCTTGAAGGCCAGCTGGATACCGTCCTGCCGATCGAGCGCATCGATTTTTCGACGACGATGGCGTTGCTGGCGGCGGTGCCCACGCCGATGGGCGGGACCAACATCCTGTTCGAATCCGTCGAGGACGACGGTGCTTCGCTGATCGCTACCTACTCGATCGGGATGCCCGGCCGCGACTGCCGCGTCATCGACGGACACGCGGTGCCGTTCCAGGTTGTGATCGTGCCACGCAGCGATGCGCCCGTTCGTTTCGAGCACGGGGCCGAGCTGTATCCCTGCACGCTGCGCTAGATCGAGCGCTCAGACCGACGCGAGATCGGCGTGCGCCAGCGTCGGATGGTCCACGCGGACGTCGCTTTCGATATTGCCGTCGCGCAGACGCACCACGCGGCGGGCATGCTGGGCGATGTCTTCCTCGTGCGTGACGACGAGCAGGGTGTTGCCCTGGCGGTAGAGCAGCTCGAACAGGTGCATGATTTCGTCGCCGGTCTTCGTGTCGAGGTTACCGGTCGGCTCGTCGGCCATGAGGATCGAGGGGGAGTTTACGAGGGCGCGCGCCACGGCGACGCGCTGGCGCTGGCCACCGGAGAGTTCGTTCGGCTTGTGGTACATGCGATCGCCCAGTCCCACGCTCGCGAGCGCCTGCTCGGCCCGCTCGCGGCGCGCCGTCTTGCGCATGCCGGCGTAAACCAGGGGCAACTCCACATTCTGCAGGCAGTTGACGCGTGGCAGCAGGTTGAAGGTCTGGAAGACGAACCCGATTTCGCGATTGCGGATTGCGGCCAGCTCGTTGTCGCTCATCTCGCTCACGTTCTGGCCGTTGAGGTAATACGTCCCGCTGGTCGGCGTGTCGAGGCAGCCGATGATGTTCATCATCGTCGATTTGCCCGAACCGGACGGCCCCATGATGGCGACGTACTCGTTGACGTCGACTTTCAGCGACACGCCGTCGAGGGCGCGCACTTCCTGGTCGCCCATCTGGTAGACCTTGGTCAGGGTGCTGAGTTCGATCAGCGATCGGTCGGAATGGCTCATGGTCGCGCGGCTCGTGTGCGGTTTAGCGGGGCCCGAAGGACGCACGATTGGTGCGTTCGTCGACCTTTACGGAAGCATCTGGCTCAAGTTGCCGGCTCACGGCGCTATACGGCCCGATGATGATTTTTTCGTCCCCCGACAGCCCGCCCTTGATCTCGATGTGCGTGTCGTCGGAGATGCCGGTTTCGACTTCCACCATCTTCGCCTTGCCGTCGGCCATGACGAAGATGACTTTGCGAAGGTCCTCGACGGAGGCCTCTTCCTGGCCGGCGGAACGCATGGGCGTCTCCTCGGCTTCGCCGGCGCCTTCACCCGCTTGCGCGTCGCCCTCGCTCTTCTTCAGCTTGTTGAAATCCCGAACGGTCACCGCCTGGATCGGCACGACGAGCGCGCCGTCGATCGTCTCGGTGAAGACGTCCACCGTGCCGCTCATGCCGGGACGGAAATTCGGCGATTCCTGGGGCGGTGTCGGCACTTCCTCCATCTGCATCCCCCCGTGCCGGGACATCATCTCCGACACCTCGAGGTTGTGCGCGTCGACGATCCGGATCTTGACCGGAAAGTTGGTGACCTGCTCCTGGGTGCCGGCGCCCGTCACGCGGGCCGAGTTCGCGATCTCGGTCACCACGCCGCGGAAGCTCCGTTCCGGATAGGCGTCGACCTCGATCCGCGCGGAGTCGTTCAGGGTCACGTTGACGACGTCGTTTTCGTTTACGTCGACCTCGATCTCCATCTGATCCAGCTTGGCGAGCCGCATCATCTCGGTGCCGGCCATCTGGCTGGTGCCCACGACGCGTTCCCCGAGTTCGACCTCCAGCATGCTGATGGTGCCGCTCATCGGGGCATAAATCGCTGTTTTTGCCAGCCGCTCCCGCATCTCTTTCAACTGCGCTTCGCTGCTCTTTACCGAATATTCGGCGGCTTCGTGCGCGGCGCGGGCGACCTCATACTGGGTTTCTGCGCGCTGGAACTCGCTTTCCGAAACGGCCTGCTTCTCGAACAGGCCGCGCTGACGCTTCAGTTCCAGTTCCGCATTGAGCAGGTCGGCGCGGCGCTGGGCCAGCATGGCCTTGGCCTGGAGCACGCTCGCCTCGCCCTGTTCGACCTGCGCGACATAGTCGTCCTGCCGGATTCGGGCCAGCAGCTGGCCTTGCTCGACGAAGTCGCCTTCGACGACCGGAAGCGCCGTGATCTCACCCGGCACGTCGGGCGAAATCTTGACCTCGATTTCCGGCTGGATCTTCCCCGAGGCCGTAACCGTCTGGGTGATGTCGCGGCGTTCGAGGTCGACGACTTCCACCGAGATGGCGGTATCTTTTTTACCGAATACGCCGGCCGCCCTCAAACCCGCCAGACCGCCTGCTACCACCACAAGACCAATCACGAGGTAGATGATGATGCGTGTAGCAGAATTGGATTTCTTCGCCATGAATGAATTGCCCGAAAGGCGTGTTGTTTACGTCAGAAGCGATCGAGGCTCCTTTCGGAGCCTCGTATTAACCGCTAAAGGATGTTATGGTTGCTGAAAGAGCGTCTCGGTGGGATTAAGCCGGCCCATGTAGTAGTCGATCAGCTTTTTCTGAAAGAGGAAATCGTACCGGGCCTGGGTCCGGTCGCTCGATGCCTGCACGAAGCTGGCGCGCGCCTGGGACAGTTCGACGAGCGTCGCCGCGCCCACGTTGTAACGCTCTTGCTCCGCCGTCAGGGCCTGCTGGGCGGCGATCAGCTGTTTCTCGGATACGTCGAGGCGTTTTTCGGCGGACACGTAGTCAAGGTACGATTGCCGCACGTCGAGCGCGATGTTCTGCTGCAGGTCTTCCAGCGCCAGGCGGGCGTTGTCGTACTGCACCTTCGACTGCTGGATGTTGTTGGACGTCGTGAAGCGATTGAAGAGCGGGACGCTCAGGTTCAGCCGCAGGTTGCTGGCGCGCTGGGTGTCGGTGAACTGGTCGAAGAAGTTGGCGCCGGAACGGTCGAAGATCCCGCTGTTCGCGCCGGAGCTCGTCGATACGCCGAAGCTGAGCTGCGGCCAGTAGCCGGAACGTGCGGCCCGGATGCCCTCGCGCGACGCGACGATGTCGGCTTCCCGCGCGCGGAGGTCGGAACGCAGGTCGAACGCCTGCTGGAGCATGTTCGGGACGTCGTACTGTTCGAGGATGAGATCGGCGTCGGTGACTTCGGGCGAAACGAATTCGTAGGCGCCGAACGGGTCGAGCTGAAGCACCTGGATCAGGTTGACTTCACCGAGTTGGTAGAGTCGCTCCGCGTTGATCAGCGTCAGCTCCGCATTGGCCGTGCTGGCCTGTTGCTGGTAGAGGTCCGAAATTGGGCGGGATCCCACGTTCGTAAACTCTTCGATCTGGATGAGCTGCTGGCGCTGCGATTCGAGGTTCTCCGTCTGGATCCGGATCTGCTCGCGGCGCTCGAGGAGCGTCAGATAGCTGGACATGACGTTGAACACAACCGTCTGCCGCTGGCGCGTCAGGTCATGATCGCTTGCCTCGAGGGAGTTTTCCGCCTGGTGCAACGAGGCCGTCCGGCCGAAACCGTCGAACAGCACTACGTTGCTCGAGAGCGAGGCGCCGAAGTTCTGGGTCGTGGTGTTGATGACGCCGAACTCGCCGGCGAACGAACGACCGTAGTTTTGCGATCCGTTGCTGTTGAACTGCAGGTCCGGGAGAAACTGGTTACGCTGCCGGCTCAGGCCGATGGCGTCGAACTCGCGGTTGTTGGCCGCCCGCTGGAGGGAGACGTTTTGCTCGAGCGCTATGCGGACGGCTTCGTCAAACGTGATACGCGTCGGGTTCTGGGCGGCGGCCGTATGCGGGGCGAACCCGAGGGCGACCAGGATCAGGGCGATGCCCGTAATAATGCCTGCGATAGGCCGGCGAAGGGCTTGTGTTGAGGGCATGGACTCCATCATAGAGGTTTCGTGACAATCCTGAGTAGTGGTACCGGTTCTGCTCGGTTGCGTATGGCGCGGTATCGCCCTACAGGACGACAGGTGGTCTGGTCGCATTCCCCGGCCCGTTGCTATCCGATGCCGATCGGGCGGACGGGGAATACGGTGCGCCGCAGTCGATTCACATCGGTCCTTTACGCCGAGACTTTTCAGTTGTTACGCCGATGCGGAGGGGGAGGGATTCGAACCCTCGATACCCGCGAAGGTATGCTGGTTTTCAAGACCAGTGCATTCAACCGCTCTGCCACCCCTCCGTAAACGCACATCGCACACATGGTATTATGCCTGAAAAGCGCGTATTCTACGCGAGAGCGATAGGGCTGTTCAGAAATCTGGTCCTGCACGCTATTTTTAACGTTCTTAACGTTTTCTTGCCATTCTCAGGTGCGCGCGCCTGATCATCTACCGTACAGCCATGGAACCAACGAAGAGCCCGGGAGAAGTCAGGCTGGAGATCGATCGCGGCATCGCGGCGATTACCTTCAGCACACCGATCCACAACGCCATGCCCGGCGTCATTCTCGCGTCCCTGGCGGCGGCGATCGACGACGCCGGCGCGCATCCGGATGTGCGGGTGGTCATCCTGCGGAGCGGAGGCAGCCGGACCTTCTGCGCCGGCGCGAGCTTCGACGAACTCGCGGCCATCCGTGACGAAACAGCCGGCAGGGCCTTCTTCATGGGCTTCGCGCGCGTGATCGATGCCTGCCGGCGATGCCCGCGCCTCATCATCGGCCGCATACAGGGCAAGGCGATCGGCGGCGGCGTCGGGCTGGCGGCGGCGGTCGACTATGCGCTCGCGTCCGAACACGCCTCGATCCGGCTCAGCGAATTGTCGATCGGCATCGGCCCCTTCGTCGTCGGGCCGGCCATTCAGCGGAAGATCGGGGCGGCGGCCTTCGGGCATCTGGCGATCGATGCGTCCAACTTCAAGTCGGCATCCTGGGCGCAGGAGAAAGGACTTTTCGCCGATGTTTTTTCGACGGAAGAAGGTCTGGAAGAGACCGTAGTCAGCATGGCTGAGCGCATCGCGGCGATGAATCCCGATGCCACGGCGGCGTTCAAACGGTTGCTCTGGGAGGGGACGGACCACTGGGAGACCCTGCTGCCCGAGCGCGCGGCGCTGAGCGGCCGGCTCATCCTGTCCCCCGAAGCGCAGGCGGCGTTGCAGAAGTATCGGTAGGGGAAGGGGTTCGCTTCGCTCACCGGTCAGGGGTTCGCTTCGCTCACCGGTCAGGGGTTCGCTTCGCTCACCGGTCAGGGGTTCGCTTCGCTCACCGGTCAGGGGTTCGCTTCGCTCACCGGTCATCGGTCATTGGTCATGGGTCACTGGTCATGGGGGGATGTGGGTCGATAGGTGATTTGCTGACGTTCCGACCTGCCAACCTGCGAACCTGTAACTTGCCAACCTGTAACCTGCGAACCTGTAACCTGCCAACCTGTAACCACTCGCCTACAGCCGCACCATTTTTCGGGAGATGAAGGCTTCTCCTGTTTGGAGGCGGACCACGTAGATGCCGGGAGGGACGCGTTGGCCGCGCGCGTCGAGGCCATCCCAGACGGCTTCCTGCTCGCCGGCGGGGGCTGTGCCGTTGAACAGGGTGGCGATGCGTCGGCCCTGGAGGTCGAACAGCTCGATGGAGAGGTGGCGTTCGCCGGCCGGGACGGTGTAGCGAATCGTGCTTTCGTCGCGGAAGGGGTTGGGGAACGTGGGATGGAGGACGAAGCCGGCGAGCAACTGCTCCGCGCGCTCGGCGGATGTTGCGGTGGGCAGCGGCTGGAACGCGACGCTCCGCGGCACCTGAAGCCCGCCCTCGGTGATGGTGCGCACGTAGTTTCTGTCGGCGTCGAACTCGACGATCAGGTGCTTGCTGAAGGACGTGGAGAACAGATGCCCCCGATCGTCGAAGGCGATGCCCTGTGGCGCGGAGAGGTCCGTATGCGTGATCGTGCCCTGGACGGCGCCGGTGGTGTCGAACACCACGATGTTGTTCGAGCTTCCACCGGAGATGTAGAGCAGGTCGTTCACATCGCGGGCGATGCTCATCGGGCTGAGCAGGTTGCCGCCCGTGAACGAGGTCACGAACTGTTCGTCAGGGTCGAACTTCATGATGAGCGCGTTGAGGGCGCTCGATACATAGATGTTGCCGTGGGAGTCGAAGGCGACGCAGTTGGTGCCATTGAGCGTGCCTCCGGTGAAGGAGCGCAGGTAATTGCCTTCGAGATCGAAAACCACGACCTGGTCGTTGTTGAAGCTGCCGACGTAGAGTTCGCCGGCCGGCGAGATCGCCATCCCGGTCGGGCCGTCCAGCTCCGCGTGCGTGAACGAGGTGATGAACTGCTCGTCGATGCCGAACGCCAGGATCTGGTCGTTGCTCTGGCTCGCGACATAGATGCGGTCGTTGGGTCCGAAGACGATGCCGCGTGTACCGGAGAGGTCGTCGTGCTCGATGTCGCGCAGGTAGGCGCCGGTTGAGTCGTATACCGTAACCTTGTCGCCACCGTAGCTGGAGACATACAGCGCGCCCGTACGCGCCGGCGGGAGCCGCGTTTCGGCCATGAACGTGTGGCCGGCAAAGGCCAGCAGGACGAGGGCGGAAAGGGCGGAAAAGAAGGTAGGCTTCATGGTCGGCGGCAAGGAAAGAGGGGGGACATGGTGAATACCCGGTCCGGCGAAGGGATACATTCCCTAATTGTCTCGCCGGCGATGCCGTGCGGAATGGCCTTCTGCAAGCAAAAAAGCCCCGGAAGACGACTTCCGGGGCTTTAGCGGAGAGGGCGGGATTCGAACCCGCGGTACGTATTGCTACGTACGTCGGTTTAGCAAACCGGTGGTTTCAGCCTCTCACCCACCTCTCCGGGGCTGACTGAAAACGGTATGTATGCGTGCAACGCACGATCTGGGGCGTGGTTCGCTCGCCGGCGATCATTTTTACGCCGATGCGAGCGCGTCCGCGCCGCTCGTAATTTCGATCAGTTCCTTGGTGATCGCGTCCTGACGGGCCCGGTTGTATTTGAGCTGGAGGTCGCGCAGCAGGTCTTCGGCATTGGACGTGGCGTTGTCCATCGCCACCATGCGCGCACCCTGCTCGGCGGCATTCGATTCCAGCAGCGCGCGCCAGATCGTGAAGTGTAGAAAGCGCGGCACCAGCACGTGAAGAATCGAGATCGGTTCGGGCTCGAAGATGTAATCGACCGACTGCCCTTCCTTCTTCGTGGCTACGTGCTCCACCTCCTTTTCCATCACGGGCGTGCGGAACTGCTCGGGCGGAATCGGGAGGACAGGTTCTACGATGCGGTTCTGCGAGATGGTGTTCTTGAATTCGTTGTACACCACGTGCACTTCGTCCCAGCGTCCCTCCTCGTAGCCGTTCACCGCCGTGTTCGTGATGCGGCTGGCGTCCTCGTAATCGAGGTCGTTGAACACGCCGCGGAAGTCGCCCACCAGCTGGAAGTTGCGGCGCTTGAAATGCTCGTGCGCTTTACGCCCCACGCAGATCAGATGCAGCGTGCCGGCTTCCTGGTAGCGCTGATAACGCTCCGCAATCGTCTGCTCCGCCAGCTTGATGATGTTGGCGTTGAAGGCGCCGGCCAGGCCGCGGTCTGCGGTGACGATGATGAGCAACACGCCGTTCACTTCGTCGCGCGGCTTGAAAAGCGGGTGCGCCGTCGGGTCGATGTGCTGCTTCAGGTGGCTGATGATCTCCCCGATCTTGTAGGCGTACGCGCGCATCTCGAACGTGCGTTCCTGCGCCTTGCGCAGCTTAGCGGCCGCCACCATTTTCATGGCGCGCGTCACCTGCTGGGTGCTTTTTACCGAAGAGATTCGCTTGCGGATATCGCGAAGGCTCGCCATAACTAACGGGTTTCAGGTTTCACGTGGCGGATTCCGGGTGGCCTGTCGGGTTCGCGCGCAGGATGCGTCCGTCGGAAGCAGCCGGCAACGTCAGACCCGACACCTGGAACCCTCAGCTGTTGACGAATACGTTCGCGAGATCCTGGGCGACTTTCTTGAGCACCTGCGCGGCCTCGTCGCTCATGGCGCCGGTCTTGGTGATGCTTTCCAGCACGCCGGCGTGCGAGAGGCTCAGGCGTTCGATGAGTTCTTTCTCGAACTGCTTGATCTTGTCGACCGGGATGGCGTCGAGCAGGCCCTGCGTCGCGGCGTACAGGACGGCGATCTGGTTCTCGACGGCCACCGGCTGGTACTGGCCCTGCTTGAGCACTTCGACCAGGCGTTCGCCGCGGCGAAGCTGGCGCTGCGTGGCGGCGTCGAGGTCCGAGCCGAACTTGGCAAAGGCTTCGAGTTCGCGGAACTGGGCGAGGTCCAGGCGGAGCGTGCCGGCTACCTTTTTCATCGCCTTGGTCTGCGCGTTGCCGCCGACGCGGCTGACCGAGATACCCACGTTGATGGCGGGGCGGACGCCGGCGTTGAAGAGGTCGGCCTCCAGGTAGATCTGGCCGTCCGTGATCGAAATCACGTTCGTCGGGATGTAGGCGGAGACGTCGCCGGCCTGCGTTTCGATGACCGGAAGCGCCGTAAGCGAACCGCCGCCCTTGATTTTGCCCTTGAGCGAGGCCGGCACGTCGTTCATCTGCCGGGCCACGCTATCGGTCGCGTTGATCTTGGCGGCGCGTTCGAGGAGGCGGCTGTGGAGGTAGAACACGTCGCCCGGATACGCCTCGCGGCCCGGCGGGCGGCGCAGGAGCAGCGACACCTGGCGATACGCCACGGCCTGCTTCGACAGATCGTCGTAGATCACCAACGCGTGACGACCTGTGTCGCGGAAGTACTCGCCGATGCAGGCGCCGGCGAACGGCGCGATGAACTGGAGCGGAGCCGGCGCGGACGCCGGCGCATTGACGATCACCGTGTAATCCATCGCCCCGTTTTCCTCGAGGGCGCGGCGCACGCTGGCCACAGTCGAGTTCTTCTGACCCACCGCCACGTAGATGCAGAAAACCGGCTTGTCGGTCTGGTGCGTCGACTTCTGGTTGATGATCGTGTCGATCAGCACCGCGGTTTTACCCACCTGGCGGTCGCCGATGACGAGTTCGCGCTGGCCGCGGCCGATCGGGATCATGGCGTCGATGGCCTTGATGCCGGTCTGCAACGGCTCGGTCACCGGCTGGCGGTAGACGACGCCCGGCGCCTTGCGCTCGAGCGGCATGTCGAACGCCTCGCCGCCGAACGGCCCACGGCCGTCGATCGGGTTGCCGAGCGGGTCGATCACGCGGCCCAGCATGCCTTCGGACACCGGGATCGAAGCAATCCGGCTCGTGCGGCGGGCTTCGTCGCCCTCCCGGACCAGGTTGGCTTCCCCGAAGAGCACCGCGCCGACGTTGTCCTCTTCCAGGTTGAGCACCATGCCGGTGACGCCGCTGGACGGGAAATCGATCAGCTCGCCGGCCTGGACGTTCGCCAGGCCGTAGATGCGCGCGATACCGTCGCCAACCTGCAGTACGGTACCTACTTCGTAGATGTCCGTGCCTGCTTCGAAGCCGCCCAGTTCCTTTTTCAGGACGGCGGTCACTTCATCGGGTCGAATTGCCGTTGCCATAAATCTCTATCTCAAAATTGCGTTGTGCGTTGGGTGCGGGCGTCAGTTCAATACGGGTCAGTTCGAGGACAGCGCGCGCTGCTCCAGCTGGTCCTTCAGGCGCGATAGCTGATTCAGGACGCTCCGGTCGTACACCGTGTCGCCCACGCGGACCACGACGCCGCCGATGATCGACGGATCGATGCGCGTCTCCAGCCGCACGGTTTGCCCCGTGAGCTTTTCGATGGCGCGAGCCAGCGTCTGTTCTTCGGCCTCGCTCAGCGCGATCGCGACGCGCGCCTCGGCGCGCACCACGTTCATGTGCTCGTCGCGGAGCGCATGATAGCTCCGGGCCACGTCGGAGAGCAGATACTCCCGCCGCTTCTCGACCAACAGCACCAGAAAGGACAGGGTCACATCCTGGAGCCGCGTAGCGAACAGCTTCTTGATTACATCGCCCTTTTTGTCGGCGTTCAGAATCGGGTCCGCCAGGAAGCGCGTCAATTCCGGTGAACCGTGCAGGCTCTCCAGAATCATCGCCACGTCCTCGTCGACGCGATCGACGCATTGCTTCTGCTCCGCCAACTCATAGAGCGCGCGGGCATAGCGCCGGGCAATCGTCTGGCTCATGGTGTTACGGTTTAAGGATCAAGGTTCCAGGTTCAACGAGATAAGGAATGTGACGGGATCACGCTCCTTAACCCTTGAACATCGAACGTTGAACTCAATTCTTGGGCAGCTCGTCGATGAACTGGTCGACGAGTTTGCGCTGCCGGTCGGAGTCCATGTTTTCGCGCAGGATCTTGCCGGCCGCATCGATCGCCAGATCGGTGACCTGCTTGCGCAGCTCCTCGATGGCGCTCTGTTTCTGCTGCTCGATATCGGCCGCTGCGGCCTGACGGATCCGGGCGATCTCTGCCTGGAGCTTGTCCTTTTCGGTCGCGCGGATCTGTTCGGAGGCCTCGCGGGCTTCCCGAAGGATCGTCTGGGCCTGCTGCTCGGCGTTGCGCCGGGCCACCTCGTTGTCCGACTGGATCTGGCGCGCTTCGGCGAGCGCCTTTTCGGCGCGGTCCATCGACTCCTGGATCGTCATTTCCCGCGTTTCGAGGGCCTTCGAGATCGTAGGCCAGGCGTAGCGGGAAAGCAGCACCAGAACGGCGATGAACGTCAGCGCGGTCCAGATAGCCAGACCGGGGTCGACTTTGAGGAGAGCCGGCGTCGGGTCGTCGGACAGGAGGCTGACAAGCATCGTTGCCAACATCATACGTTCGTAGCGTTAAGGGCTTTCTGCCGGCAGGGTCCGGCGCCATCTCGATGGACCGGACCGCATGCCGGGGCAAAAAAACCGGATGTGACGGCTCAGGGCTGCGCGATAAAGAAGAATACGAGCGCGAAGATTTCGGCGAGGATCGCGACGCCTTCGATAAAGGCGCTCAGCAGGATGGCCGTGCCGCGAATGTCGTTGACGGCTTCCGGCTGACGCGCGATGCCTTCGACCGCCGAGCCGCCGATGCGCCCGATGCCCAGTCCGGCCGCGAGAGCGGCGCCCAGAAGCCCGATACCTGCTGCGATGTAAGCTAGACCTAAGTTACCCATATGGTTTGAGGTACGTTGTCGTTGGTGATTGATTGAAACTCGTTCCGGTGCGTGTCGCGATCAATGCGCGGCGTGGGCAAGGCTGCCTGCCGACGCTGACTCGGACGCGTACTCGTCGTCGTGGTGATGCTCCTCGCGAGCCATGCCGATAAACACGGCGGAGAGCATCGTAAAGATATAGGCCTGGATGAAGCTCACCAGGATCTTCAGCACATAGATAAAGATGGTCAGCGCCATGCTGAAGACGATGATGATCGCATTCAGCGGTCCGGACAGCCACATCGACTCGATCTGGTTCACGATCGGCGCGAAGATGAAGATGAGGCCGAGCAGGCTCACGATGGCGATGTGGCCCGAGATCATGTTGCCGAAGAGACGGAAGGCGAGGGCGATCGGCTTGGTGAAGATGCCGATGATCTCGATGGGAATGAGGATGAACTTGATGGCGACCGGCACGCCCGGAGGCCACAGGATGTGCTTCCAGTAGTCCTTGCTGCCCGAGAACTGGGTGATGATGAACGTGAAGAACGCCAGCGTTCCGGTCACCATGATGTTCGAGGTGGCCGTTACGCCCCACGGCACCAGACCCAGCAGGTTGCCCAGCAGGATGAAGAAAAAAGCGGTCGTCAGATACGACGTGTATTTCGCGTAGTGCGCGCCGATCGCCGGCTTCGCGATCTCGTCGCGGATGAAGAGGATCAAGACCTCCATCATGTTTTGCCAGCGGCCCTTCGGCGCCTGTGTCACGCCGTAGCCGGCCCGGTAGCGCGCGGCCAGCCGGAACGCGATGATGAGCAGCACGAGGGCCGAGATAAACACGAAGAGGATCTGCCGTGTGATCGAAAAGTCGATCACCATCGAACCGGCGGCCGGAACCAGCTTGTAGTAGAGGTGCCGGTGCCCGGCTTCCATCAGCTCGTGCACCTCCTCGGCGTGCATCGGATGCCCCTCGACGTCCAGCAGCGTGTAGTCGCCGTGCTCGAGCGCGCTGTGCGTGGAGCCGAAGGCGTCGAACCGGAGCCCGCCATCCGCGCCGCGGACCAGCAGCAGGCGCGGCAGCTCGATGATCTTGTGCCCGACCATCAGGTCAAAATAGTACCCGTCGGCCGAGTGCCCGACGGCGTCCGGGTTGCTCTCGTCGTCCGACGCGGCGGCCGGAGCGGGAAAGGCGGATACAATGAGGATGAGCGCGGCGGCGAATAGAGCCCGAAGGCGACCGCTGCGTACCGAATGTATAGGCATGCTAAAAGCGCTTACTGCTTAACGGAGCCGGACTTCGACAGGAGCCGGCGGTACAGAATCCACACCTCGAGTCCCAGGCCGAGCAGGATGGATCCTGCCAGGGCGGACGCGAACGCGACGATGTGGACGGGCACAAAAAGTAGAACGGCGCTGACTACGAGGAGCACGACGACCATGCGCAACAGCATGCCGCCGAAGACAAATAGCAGAAACCGATTATCCTGGAATCGATTCGCCAGGTTAACCACGCCGAAAACGGCCGCTCCATAGAGGCCGCCGATGACGAAACCCAGCAGCAAGCCGAACCATACAGTCGTTACCATCGGATGGATCTGCTCGTCTTCAAATACAGCTCGTTCAAAAGAACCGCCTGAAAAACGCACTAACGCCAAGAAAGCGCCCCGATAACAGGGTTTTTCCGGTGAATTCTAAATGAAAGCGCCTCCGGGGCGCGGAATCAGCCTTCTGCGTCTTTTTCGCGGGCGTCGTGTTCCTGACTGAGCTGCGCGTTGATGCGGAAAAACAGGACGAACATCGTGACGATGCCGAGCCCTGCGCCGAGGAGGGTGAGCCAGGGCAGGGTTCCCAGACGCCGATCGAGGAGGAGACCTATGCCCACATAAAACGCCACGGACACACCGGCCTGAATGCCGAGGCCCAGGAAACGCTGTGCGCCTCCCAGGCCTTGGAGCCAGTGTGTCGGGCGGGGGGATCGGGGTGAGGAAGCCATCGCGGCGGTGCGCGATCAGCCCTGGCCGGCGGCTACGCGTTTTTCGTTGTGCTGCGCGTTCGCCTGCGAAACGGGATGCACCTTGGCCGTCGTGCCCGTCTCCTTCGTCATCTGGCACTTGCCATTGAAGATCGAGCCTTCCTCGACGATCAGGCGCGCCGCCTCGATGTTGCCGTCGACGCGCGCGGAGCCCTTGAGAACCAGGAGCTCCTTGATCCGGATCTCTCCCTGGACGCTGCCCGCTACCTCGGCGTTGGTCGCCATCATCTCGCCCTCTACGACGCCCTCCGTCGCCACGATGGCCTTGCCACCGACGTGAAGCTTGCCGACGATACGACCGCTGATGCGCAGGTCGCTTTCCGAACGAAGCGTACCCTCGAATACGGTGCCCTCGCCGATCATATTGATCTGGCTGGGGGAGGGCATGCTGGTTACTTGCTGCCTTGCCATGGGTTCTTGTTTATTGCTACCGAAAAGTGCCATAACTGGTGGAGTTTGCGTGGATAGAGCGCTACCACCCTACGAAGAAATAGCGCGGGTCCTGGGCCAATCCGTTTAGCCAGAGCTCAAAGTGCAAGTGTGGGCCCGACGTAATTTCGCCGGAATTGCCACTGAGCGCAATCGCTTCGCGGTTTCTCACCCGGTCGCCGACGCGTTTTAATAATTGTTGGGCGTGCTTGTAAACCGACACGTAACCGTCCGCATGCTGGACGGAGATGGTATAGCCGCCCTCGTGCGTCCAATCAGCGAAGATGACGTAACCGTCGCCCACTGCTCGGATGATGCTGCCTTCTTCAGCCGCGACATCGACGGCGTAATGACCTGTCCTTGCGTCGAAGCCCCGCGTCAGAAAACCTTCGACGGGGGGTAACGCCGGGAACTGCACGCTCGAAAGATACTGTGCGCCGGCGGTTGCCGCCAACTTTGGGCCCGGAATAAAATTCGCCGGCATGCTCGGGATCGTCAGCGCCGGCTGCTCGTGGTCCGTCCAGAACGAGGACGACGGCTCGAACGTGCTCCGGGATTGCTGGCGCTGCGCGATTGTCGCGTTGCTCACGGGTTCCTCGGCCTTCGCGAACAGCGTCGAATCGACATGCCCCATCATGAGCGAGCGCAACTGGCTGGCGTAGCTCAGCTGGGCCTCGAGCGAATCCCGCAGCGACGCCACGCGCAGGGAGTTGACCACGATCTGCCGCTGCATCTCGGCGGTGCCGTTGCTCGGGATCAACTCCCGCAACGGGGTGAACGCCACGACGCTGATGGCCACCGCGCCGGCCAGGAGGAGCGAGAACAGCCAGAACTGCACGAATCGGCTCGATTTGACCCGATACTGCCGCGGATCCTGGATCTGCCGCTCATCCATCACGATGATGGTGTAGGTGCTCCGGATGCCCCGGATGAATTCGGACAGAAACTTGAACAACATCTCGCCCTGAAAGGTAACAACCCAGACACGATCCACCTCCCGGCATGCCGTAGAGCGAGGGGATCACGAACGTGAAACTATAATGTAATAGGCGTCCGATAGATCCTTGCGGGAAACATTACGCGGAGCCGTATGGTTTATGGCGGGCGAAAAAATCGCGCCAAGTTCACTCTTTTCAAGTCTTACTAACTATGCCACAGCATAAATCAGCGGCGAAACGCGTGCGGCAGACGGAGCGGCGCACCGAAGCGAATCGGATGCATCGCAGCAAGATGCGCACCTTGATCAAACGATTGACCTCCGAGAAGGATAAGGAAAAGGCGCTGGCGCTTCTGCCGGCCGTCAAGGCCTATCTGGATCGCCTGGCTTCCAAGCGCATCCTGCATGCCAACAAGGCGGCGCATTATAAGAGCCGGCTTGAAAAGAACGTGAACGCGCTCAGCTGAACACGCTGAACCCGGCGACGATCCACTCCCACCGCCTTGTCCCGATTCACAGGAATCGGGGCCGGATACTTCGCCAGAGGGCCGGCGGTGCGCGTTTTCACCCGTTGAAGTCGCGCAGGGATCGCGGTTGCGATCCTTCGCTGTAACGCCGTTGCAGCGCTGGAATGCCAGCTATGGCCGGGTATTTGCTGGCATGTTTACTTAAAAAGGGGCTATTTTATCACCCACGCCCTTGATTACGCAGAATTTATCGTAATTTCTGGCAATTACGGTCTTAACGTGCTTAATTTCCCGGCCGGCAAAAGGTCCTTGCGTCGAGCGATCGCCTACCCGACGCGCGAGACGGAATCCATTTACCGGCATTATCACATATCTCTCAAGGAGAAAAACGACATGATGAAACAACTACGCTCCTCGCTTTTGCTCACGGGTGTGCTTTTCATCGGTGCCTTGAGCATGGTCGGTTGCAAGACCGCAGTCGAGGTTCTTTCGGTGACTGGGCCCGACAGCTTGAGGACGAATGAAAGCGGCACCTTCATGGCGAACATCAATGAAGATGCCAGCGAACCCATCGAGTACAACTGGAACTTTGGCGACAGCCGCACCGGCATCGGTCAGTCCACCAGCCACTCGTTCGGCCAGCCCGGCACCTATACGGTGACCGTTACTGCCACGAACAAGAAAGGCCCGGACTCCGGCGAAACAACGGTTGTTGTTTTCCGCCCGCCTGTGCCCGCTGAAATCGTAACGATCAGCGCCAACCCCCAGAACCCCAACACGCGTACCCCGGTGAACTTCACCTCGAACGTGCGGGGCGATGTGCCGTTGACCTATCGCTGGTCCTTCGGCAACATGGGGAGCAGCACCTCGGCCAATCCGAGCTATACGTTCGACACGCCGGGCACCTATACGGTGTCCCTGACGACGACGAACAGCGCCGGCTCGGACACGCGTTCGATGACGATCACCGTCGACGTGTTCGAAGCGGAATACTGCAGCGAAGTCATCGAAATGAACGCCGCGTACTTCGCCCGCAACTCGAGCGTCCTCACGCCGGAAGCCCGCGCCGCGCTCCAGGAGAACCTGCAGATCCTCAACGACTGCCCGAATACGTCGGTCCGCGTTGAAGGCTATGCGGCTCCGGGCGAACGCAACGCGCAGAGCCTCTCGGAAGACCGCGCGCGCGCCGTCGAGCAGTTCTATGCGGACAATGGCATCGCCATCAGCCGCGCCATGGCCGTCGGCAAGGGCCGCGTCTCCGGCACCACGAGCAAGAAGGAAGGCATCGAACAGTATCGTCGTGTAGACACGATCCCGGTTCGTTAAGCCACGCTTTCTGACACGTGTCCGTCTTGAAAAGGGGGATTCGCCGATTCGGCGGATCCCCTTTTTTTATGGGGTGCGGGCGCCGGCCGCACGCCTGCTGGAACATTGCTACCGTGGGGCTTCTTGAATGTGACGAATATCAGCTGACAGCATTCACATCCCCTCATCACATCCGTCCGTTCGGTCCGGATGACGCCATGAAAGGCTCGATCCTTCGCATATTCGCGTTTATCGTTGTATTCCTCCCCGTCGTCAGCCCCGCCTCGGCGCAGCGTGTCCCGTTCCGCGGATCGCAGGCGCATATCGGCGTCGCCTTCGGCATGTTCACCTACTACGGCCGGGAAGATCTGTCGCAGGCGCGCTCTTCGTCCAACTACACCCACGCCAGCGACCCTGCCGTAGTGCTGCTGGGGTCGTTCCCGATCGTGCGCGACCGGTTTTTCTTTCGCGGGATGTTCGGCCTCACGAACCTGAGCGACTTCGGGGCGAAAGGCGCCAGCGCGACGAATGAGTTTTTGCAGCGCGAGCTGTTCTGGTTCGAGCCGCAGGTCGTCTTTACGCCGCTGCCGGGGTCGAAAAGCCGCTGGCTGCCGTATGTCTACTCCGGGTTCGGCGGCCTCATCGCCAATCCGTTCGGCGCGCCCACCGGGCAGCTGAATCAGCCGGGCGGCTTGCAAAACGGGCCTTCGCGTTCGGTGTTTACCATTCCCGTGGGCCTGGGGATGAACTACGGACTCTCGCCCCGATTCTCGGCCTTCGTGGATGTAAGCTTCCGGGTCAATTTTAATTATGTGGTCCGCAACGCCGCGAACCGCAATCCGCACAACACGTCGCTCGTGCTCGCCGGCCTCAAGTTCAACCTGCGCCGCATCGAAACCAAGATCGACGAGGTGCCGCCGCTACCCCTGCCGGATCCCATGACCTTTCCGCCATACGAACCGCCCGCGCTCCCGCAGGAAACCCTGCCGGATCGCTGCGTCATCGTGCAGCTGAACACCATCTATTTCGATCCGACCGAGACGACCCTCTCGCCGGCGTCCCGCGCGCTGCTCGACGAGAATGTCGAGGCGCTGCTCGCCAACCCGGCCTGCTGCGTCAAGGTGGTCGGCTACACCGAGGGCGGCGACACGCACGAAGAAGCCTATCGCATCGCCCGCGAACGCGGCGAATTTGTCTTCGACTACTACGTCGGCGGCGGCGTGGCGGAAGAACGCCTCGCGCTGCGTGCCGTGGGGGCCGCCCTGCCGTGCAACCTCAAGGAGGATCCGTCGTGCGCGCTCAACCGGCGTGTCGAATCGGAGATGGCGGCCTGCACCTCGTTCCCGGGCTACCGCGAACCGTAACGCCGGAGGGCGTATCTTGCGGATCCCGCCCCCGATCCCTGCCCGTACGCCATGCCTGGATTCGACACCGCCTCACGCCGGCGACTCACCGACGCGCTCAAAACCGAAGCGCGCCGGCTGGGGTTCGACGCCTGCGGCGTCTCTCTGGCGGAGCGGCTGGATGACGAGGCGCTGCGCCTCGAACAATGGCTCACCGAAGGGCGCCACGGCACCATGGGGTGGATGGCGAATCATTTCGACAAACGCGTCGATCCCCGGCGCCTCGTAGACGGGGCACAGACGGTCATCTCCGTACTGCACAACTACTACCAGCCGGCAGAGCATCCACCCGATCCGGACATCGGCCGGATCAGCCGGTACGCCTGGGGCGACGACTACCACGAGGTGCTAAAGGAAAAACTCCTCGAACTCTACGCCTGGCTCGACGACGAAGCCGGCGGCATCTCCGGTCGCGCCTTTGTCGATTCGGCTCCGGTGATGGATAAGGCCTGGGCGCGCCGCGCCGGCCTGGGGTGGATGGGCAAACACACTAATCTCATCAGTCGCACCCTCGGCTCGTATTTTTTTATCGGCGAATTGATCGTCGACGTGCCCCTCGAACCCGACGGCCCCATCCCCGATCATTGCGGCTCCTGCACCCGATGCATCGACGCCTGCCCGACCGACGCGATCTACCAGCCCTACGCCGTCGACGCCAACCGGTGCATCGCCTACCTCACCATCGAACATCGGGAAGACGATATCCCGCCGGCTCTCCAGCAGCAGCTCGGTAACTGGATCTTCGGCTGCGACATCTGCCAGGATGTGTGTCCCTGGAATAAGTTCAGGAAGCCGACCCGGGAGCCGCGGTATGCGCCCCGCGAAGGCATCGTCGATACGGAGCTTCAGGAATGGATCGAGCTCGATATCGAAGCGTTTCGACAGCGTTTTCGGAAGAACCCGGTTAAAAGAACCAAATTCGAAGGTTTTATCCGGAATGTGCGTATGGCGTTGACGCCGGGCCGGGCCGACGATGCGGCGGATATGTAGGTGAATCCCCGCTTTTATTTCAGATTCGTGTGAGGTATGTTCTCGGTCATGTTAGCCCGTCGTACATACCTCCGCTCGGCGTTTATACTCGTCACCTTCCTGACGGGAACTGTGCTCGCCCCCCTATCGCACTATGCCTTCATGGCGTGGAGCGATGTGTACGTCGCGGCTTCCACCCATCATCACGCCGCCGGGCATGCCCCGACGCAGGTCATGCCGGAGAAGATGCCGACCCGCGCCATCTTCATGGACGGGCCGATGGCGTCGATTACGTGCGAATACGCCGCGCTTTTTGCGACCTTCGCGGCTCCCGCTGTGCCCACGCCCATCGAGCACGGCCGGCTTAGCGCACAGGGTTACACACCGCTCCCTCCGGTGGCGTCGATCTCGTATAATGCTCCTCGCGCATTTCAGTCGCGTGCACCTCCCTTTTATCACACCATAGGTTGAGCGTACGGCGCCCCTTGTGGCGTCCTGACGGCCCCGGATCTGGGGCCGCCCCAGCGTCTTTGCGCTTTCAACCCTGCATGGTCCCCATCTGGAATCCTTAATTCCGCGGACGACCGGCACGCGTAGCATCGCTTGCCCGGCTTCCTGGCGCTTGTCTGGCTTCGAGGTAAGCACGGGCTACGTCGTGTCGCCGCATCCTCCCGCATTCACCTTTGGATTGTGATATTCCCATGACCGCGACTACCTATTTCCGCTCTGGATTGATCGCCCTCATCCTGATCACCTTTGCCGCCTGCGATACGACCGTACAGGACGATGAGCCGGCAGCAGTCAATTTCGATCTGGAAGCCGTTTTTAACGGTACCCCGCTTATTGCAGACGGGGTTCAGCAGTACACGCTGAACGGCCGCACGTTGACCATTGCGTCGGCTCGGATGTACCTCTCCGGCATTACGCTCGTCAAGGAAGATGGCACAGAGCATGTCCTTCTGGCCGAGACGCCGCTGACGACAGTGGCCAAGCTGACGGACGGCACGGATGTGGCGCACACGGTGGACGAAGAGATTGTCCTCGTCAAACATGACGCCAGCATCTCCAGCTATCACCTGGGGGACGTTGATCCCGGCACCTACAAGGGCTTCAAGGTGACGATGGGGATCGGCGGTCTCTCGAACAATGTGGATGCTTCCCAGATTCCTGAGACGCACCCCCTCGGCATCCAAACCGACCGCAACAACCACTGGTCGTGGAACGCCGGCTACATCTTCCTCCGTCTCGACGGCCTCGTCGATGCCGACGGCGACGGCACGCCGGAATCGCAGTGGGATGTCCACCTGGGCACGCCGATGTTCCTCAACACGATGACGTTCGATCAGGAATTCGAACTCGGCCCCGGTTCGGAAAACGATCTTCACGTCATCATCGACTATGCCGCGTTTCTCGGTGATCTAGACTACAGCGATCCGACCCAACACATCTGCCATACGATGAACAATATCCCGGTGGCAGAAAAAGTGAGCGCGAAGACGCCGGAAGCCTTTGACTTCCACGGCGTGCACGTTCTCTCCGGAGACCACACCCACTGATAGCGGTGGCGGGCCGGGGCGTATCAAGCGCTCCGGCCCGGCCCCACGCGGCCGAGGTGCGGTCATGCGAACGCTTGTTGGTTTACTTCTATTGCTCGTTTTCGCCGGTTGCGACCTCGCGGCGCCAGACCACGCCGACGAAGTTCGCCTCCGGGTGCCACCGACGTTTCCGCCGGTGCCGGTACCCGATTTTAATCCCCTGGACGAGCGGAAAGTCGAACTGGGCAAACGGCTCTTTTTCGACCCGATACTCTCGGCGGACCGGACGATATCGTGCGCAAGCTGCCATGATCCGGAACGTGCATTCGCGGATCCGCGCC
>JAWKNW010000033.1 GCA_041391505.1 Rhodothermales bacterium | reverse complement strand
CGTCGTCAGGACCTGCCGGGCGTTGGAGCCCGGTCGGGCGATCTGCGCTTTCGCGAGGAACTGCTCGTCTCCGGTATCCACGATATACCATCCGGGCAGGTTGTTTACATCCATCAGCGAGGATTCGCGCTCCTCCAGGTTGCGCATCAGATACCGCTGGCGATCGAGGTCCGATGCCGACGTCTGCGGCGGCGCGAACACGACGGCGTTGGGCTCGCCGGTCGCGTAGTCGCGGAACTGCAGGCCGGCGGTCTGGCCCAGGTGCACGATCGCCTTGGGCGAGGCGATGCTCGAGCCGGCCTCGCGGCTGAGCAGCACGTCGTATTTGCCGATGCCGGATGGCGCCTCCAGGCTGAGCGAGAAGCTCTGGTCCTCCAGGTTGTTGCGGAGGCTCTTGATGGTGCTGGTGCGCCCGTGGCCGTACATCAGGATGATGCGTTCGCGGGGGACGAGCGTCACGCGCGGCAGGAAGAACGACAGCTCGTTCGGGTCGAGGATCGACACCAGCTCGACGCTCGAGCCGATCGGCTTGAGGTTGAGCGGCAGGTAAAAGAGCCCTTCCTCGAATCCGGTTCGCCGCTCGCTGCGGTCTGCCCGGATCGTGGCGATGTCGCGGACGCTGTTCCAGATCCTCACCTCGGCCATCGCCAGGGAGGACGACGAGGCGGCGAGGGCGCTCCGGCGGCCGATGACGACGTTGCGCGACGGGGTCAACGCCGGCGCCGACAGGGTGCCCTGCACGGGCCGGGCGGTTTCGGTGGGCGTCTCGGCGTACAGGGTCGCCTTGTAGCCGGCTCCCTCCCGCTCCAGCGTGAGGGCAATGTGGCGCCAGGCCCCGTAGCCGCAGGGGGCCGTCAACGTGGCGCTCGCGCCTTTCATGCGGACCGTAATCGTCGCGTTTTTGGCTTCCCAGCGCGGTTTGAGGCGTTCGGCGATCTGGGCGATCTGGGCCGCGCGCTCCGTTTGTTCGGCGAGCGCGCGCGTATCCTGGGCGTCGCGGTCGGCGGCGTCGCGGGCCGCCACGGCGAGGCGTACGAGTTCGGCCACGCGTGCGGCGTCGGGTCGCGGTTTGGCGCGTTCGGCTTCGAGCGCCGCGCTGGCAGCCTGGGCGGCTTTTTCGCTGGCCACAGCCTTGTCGGCGGATTGCTTCAACGCGTCGGCCTGTTTCTTGATGTCGGCGGCCCGTTCGAAGCCCGAGGCGGCCTGAGACGCCTCCGATGCCTTTTTGCCGCATGCGGCGAAGTCGTTCCGGTCGGCCTGGCTGCGGGCCGCTTCGAGCAGGGCCAGCACGTCGCCGACGGCTTTCTCGGCCTTCGCCCGCCCGGCGATCTCCGTCACGGCGTTGGCCGCCTCGATCTGCAGCGCGTCGTCGTCGTAAGCGGCGAGCACCGTCGGGGTAGACAACGCGTCCTGCGTCACGGCCCGCGGCTGTTGCCCGATGAGTTCGGCCGCGATCTTGTCGATCGTCTCCGGCGGGAGGTCCGCGTCGGGATCCTGCGGCAGGAGGTCCAGGACCGCCGGCGGGAACGTGTACGCCCACCCGAGCCAGCGGCCGCCGCCGGCCGCGTCGATGCGCGCCCAGAACGAGACGGTCAGCGCGTTCATGCCGAAAGCGGGGCCCTGGACCTGGATGTCCGTGTCGGCATCGATCTGCGCGACGAGCAGGTCCGCCTCGGCCTTCCGTTCACCGGAGTCCGACTGGGTGAGCTGGAGCGTCTGCTGGGCATACAGGCGCTGCCACTCGGGCCGGCGGTATTCGTCCACCGTCAGCTCATTCTCCAGCGCCGCATAGGTTTGCGGATGGACCCACGCGCCGCTGAGGTTGAAGTAGGTGTACTTGATCGTGGCGTTGTAGACGTCGATGGACTGCTCGACGCGGCTCTTGGTCGTTTCGTTGTAGAGGTAATACTCCGAGTCGATGATCCACGCCTTGTCGGTCAGTTTGGTCATGTCCTCCTTGCTCAACTCCGCGGAGAGGGCGTTGCGTATCCCGATCTGGAGCGAGACTTCGACGCTGAGCGCGGCATATTCGCCCAGTTTCTGGATGTACAGGGGCTTGAGGTGGACCTCAATGAAAATCGCGCCCCAGACCGAAAACCTGATCGCGTCCATCTGGGCCTTGAGGGCGCTGATTTCCTTCCACAGCGCGTTCTGGTCGCTGCGGGTTTTGGGGCTGGAGAACGTCCGGTTTAGCTGGGCGACCGTGTACGCGGTCCGGATGCCGGCTCCGAGCTGGCGCTGCACGGATTTTTTCAGCTTGACGAACTCCGGCCAGAACAGGAACAGCTTGCCGAAGGCGTAGACCGGCGTCGCAAACTCGGCGTTGATGGGCAGATCGATCTTTTTCCACGGCAGCCAGCGTTCGCCAAACCGGTTGGTGACGCGCTCGCGGTAGTAGAAGGTGGTCGGGTCGGTCTGTGTCCGTCCGACGAGGTACAGTGTCTCCTCGGCCGTGCTCGGAGCGGTTTTGCCGGCGCCGGCGGGTTCCGGCTCGCGATGCAGGTAGCTGCCCACGATCCTGAGCGTGGCGACTTCCCGGAAGCGGTCCAGGTAGTTCACGTAGGCGCGTTCGACGGCGGCCTGGTCGATGTCGCTCTGCATCAACTCCTGTTCGAGTTCGGCGAAGAACGGCGTCTTGGTGTCCCGCAGCTCGGGTTCGATATAATTTTCGGGATAGAGGAAGACCTTGCGGTTCGCCTCCCATACCCGGTAGTTCTTCATCCAGGCCCACTGCTCCTCCGGGATGGAGGTGGGGTCGACTCCTCGTTCGAGGTTCATCAGGCACCGCTGCACGTACAGCTGCACGCTGGCGATGGCCTGCTGGATGCGCGAGGCGTTCACCTGGCTGCCGGTCTGCACGTCGATGAGCAGGTATTCGTAGAGCAGGTCGGCGTCGCGCCGGCTGGCGATATCCTCCGGGATGTCGCGCATCACCCGGGACAGCAGGGCGTCGCGCCGGGCGACCGCGAGGGCGTCGCGCACGGGTTTGAACGCCTTGTCCCACGTGGTTTCGTCGTACCGGGCGCGGAGGACGTCGAAGGTGGCGTCGGCCTGCCGGCGCAGGGCGGCATAGTCCGCCGGGTCGGTCAGGGCGAGGTCGATCAGGTAGCGGATGTCCGAACCCGTCAACGCGGCCTGGTGGAAGGCGTCGCGGAGCCGCTGCAGACCCGTAGCCCGCCGGAAATCGTACGCATCGCCAAAATAGGCCATCGCCGCGGCAACCTGCCGTTCGTCCCAGCCCGTGACGCCGGCGATCCGGCGCGCGAGCGCCTCGGTCGTTTCCGAGGCACTGTCGCCGGCCTCCAGGAAGCCCAGCAGGCGGTCGGCGCCGAGGGCGTCGCGCACCGTGCGGTACGTGTGGAGCCGCTCGAGGTCGGCCACGGCCGGACGCAGGATGGCGGCTTCGCCGGCGAGGCCGAAGCGGGCCGGCGAGGTCAGCAGGGTGTCGATCTCGCCGGCGTTCATGCCGAACAGCCTGGCGAGCTGGAGGATCTTGCTGAGCCGGTAGAGATACCCCGCGCCGCCCGTCTCGGGCAGCCCGACGATCTCGGACGGCAGGGCGCCGGCGCCGACGGCCAGCAGGGTCGACGTCACGACATGCGGAGGCATGTATGCCGCCAGATGCGCCATGACGGCGCGCGTCTGGTCGGAGTCGGTGTCGAAGAGCGCGGCGATTTCGGTCTCGAGCGCCGCTTCCATCGTGGCCCGGAGCTGCAACAGGGCGCCGCCGTAGGTTTGCTGGATGGCGCGGCGGCGTTCGATCACCGCCCGGATGCCTGCGCGGGCCTCCGGTCCCGGGGCGGCGTCGGGTTCGTAGAGTGCGCGCAGGGCGTCGTCGTCGATCGCCGCCTCCGGCTGCACCACGCCCGCCGCGTTCGCGATGCCGCCATCCACGAGGCGCCGGAAGGTAGACTGCTGGATGGCGCGGAGCGCCCCCAGTTCCCGGCCGATCGCACGGACCACGTTGTCGCCGATGTTGCCGGGCGAAGCGAGGCCGTCGCTGGCGCGGAGCGCCTCGTTGAGGGCGCCCGGCGCGACGGCGTCGTGGACGACCTGCGCCTGCGCGCCGAGCACGCCATGGCGCTGCAATTTGGCGAGGACGGCGTCCGCCTTGCCGGCGGCGACGCCGGCCTGTACGATGCGGCGCCGCGCATCGGCGGCCCAGGGCACGGACGCGTCGAGGTCGGCGGCGAATCGGGCGGACCAGGTGCAGGCGGCCTGTTCTTCAGGCCGGACGACGCCCTCCCACGGCGCGGCCCCGGCGAGGTCGTTCAGGAGCGCCTGCCACGCCGGATCGGCTTCCAGCCCGGCGAGATCGCGGGCCTGAAACAGGGTGGATTCGACGATGCCCTCGCCGCTCAGCGGCGCCGGCGCGATGGGGGTTACCGGAACGCCGGCGAGGGCGTTGGGGCCGCCCAGGAAGCGCACGGCGACCATCGATTCCATCTGGCTGATGGAATCGGACACGAAGCGGTCGGGCGTGGCCAGGAAGTCGGCGGCTTGCTGGCGAAGCCGGTCGGCCAGATCGCGGATGCCGGCGTCGTCGAAGTGGAACGACGCCCTGGCGCTCTGGATGTCGTGGACCAGCAGATCGAGCAGGTAGATGTCGATGCCGGCGGCTTTCATCCACGCGCTGCGCTCGCTGAGGGTGTGGACGTCGTCGAGGCCGGCCACGCCGGTCAGGCCCGTCAGCGCGAGGAGCCGGCCGATGGCCTGGATGTCGAGCCCGAAGGCGCGCGCTGTCTGCGTCAGGCGATAGAGCCGCGTGAGATAGGCGCCATCCAGCATCACCTCGCGCGCGCCGTCCCCGCTGAGCGCGGCGACGAGCCGGGCGAGTTCGTCGTCCGACAGGTGCAGTGCGCCCATGAGCCGGGCGCGGAGCGCCAGGTCTTCCGGATGGTTGCCGGCGCCGTCCACCTGCCAGCGGATCGCCGGCTGATAGGGCGACCACGGCTGGCGCTCCGACGCCTCGTCGGCGTTGTAGACGCGGTCGAAGAGCGTACGCCCGTCGGCCTTGCCGGTCGATTTGATCGGTCCCCAGATCGCGGCGAGACGGTCGACCGTCAGCCGGTGGCGGTCCATCGCGTCGGCGGCGCGGGCGAGGCGGCCCAGGCTGTCGGCGTCGAGCGCGACATCGGGCAGCGGGCTCGCATCCCGCCAGCCCAGCGCCTCGAGCCGGCCTGTAGCCGCGAGGCGGCCGAAAAACGTCTCGCCGGTCAGGTTGAGCGCGAGGTCGTCGGCCGTGTCGAGCAGCGCTTCGCGGCCGGCGAAGATCTCGTCCGCCGTGCGCGCCGTCTCCCAGATCCGCAGCCCCAGCAGGCGCCCCGAGAACCACGGCGCGGCCGTCGGGATATCGTCGCGGTGCCAGGGTCCCACCGCCGCCGCGCCGCCGAGGAGGGCGGCCGGCGTGTAGTCGTCGAGTTGTCGGCCCGCGGCGCGGCCCATGGGTTTGCCGTCCAGATAGGCATGCAGGGCGCCGCTCTTCAGGGCGCCGCGGCCGTCGAGGACCAGGGCGACATGATGCCACTGGCCGGAGCGGATGCGCTCCGTCGCCAGCCAGCTGCCGGGCCACGACACCCCCGCGTAACCGCCGGCATGGAGCCGGCCGGCGAAGAGGTAGATCGCCAGGCCGGCCTCGCCGCTTCCTTCGCGGTACAGCACCTGCGCGCGATCCGCGCGGGCGGTGTCGTCGGCGTTGAACCAGAGCTCAATCGTGCGCCGCTGGCGCGTCTGGGGGGCGCCGGTTTCGACGGGCAGCCCGTCCTCAGCGCTCCGGAACGCCAGGACCCGGCGCTCGGGGTTCCAGAATCCCGTTTCGGTGAAGAGGGGTCTGGATACGGGATGCGGCTGCCGGGCGCCGGCGACGCCGCCCAGGCGCAACGCCCGCGGGGCGCCGGCCCGGCTCGGGATGAGCAGATGCGCGGGCGCGCCCGTTTCCGGCGCCGTCCAGTACGCGAGCAGGTCCGCGCCGCCGTCCGCCGCGATCCGGCGCGCCGGCAGGTAGCGGCTCGCTTCGAGCGCATCGGCATCGCGCGCGCCCTTCCAGACGCGGACTTCCCGGACGAAGCCGGCGAAATACCGGTTCGCCATGTCGCGCCCGACCTCGAGGTCGCCGCCGGCGTTGAGCACCGCCTGAACCAGCATCGTCTCGGCCTCGGCCGTGAGCGCGCTGGCCGGATCCACCGGCTGTCCGTCGATGAAGAACCGGACGCCCGCCGGCGACACGGCAAAGGCCAGATGCGTGAACCGGTCCGTCGGCAACGCGCCCGACGCGGCGGTTACCGTCAGTCCCGACCGCGCGTGGACGCAAGCCGGCGCCCCCGTCTCGCTCAGGCCGAACCAGATGCCGCCCTGCCGCGACGCGCTTTCGCCCTGGCACAGGATCGGGTTCATCCGGTGTTCGGTCGGGTATACCCACGCCTCGACGGTGAAGCCGTCCGCATCGACAAAGCCGGCGCCCGAAGCCGCCATGTACCGCTGCACGCCATCGAACCGGACGACATGCCGCATCGGCCAGACGGGGTGATCCGCGATGCGTCGCCATGCCGGCGCGTTTTCGTCGGATACCGCGGTGGCGAAACGCGTCGCGTCGGGCGCGAAGCGCGGCGTGGACGCCGTATCGACCCAGGCGCTCGCCTTCTGGCCGGCAGGCGTCTCCTCAAAGGATTGATCCAGCAGCGGCGTGAGGCGATCGACGACGAGGTCGTCGAAGTATTTGGCGCCCTCGCCCGTGGCCCAGACGCCGACAGACCCTCCCGTGAGCGGCGCGCTGCGATCGACCGCCTTCATCTGGAACGCGGCCGGCTCGGGCTGGCCCTCCTCCCAGACCCGCGCCAGGACGGTGACTTTTCCCTCGGGTCTTTCGCCGGGGTTGAAGCGCACGGCGATGCGGAACCGGTACCAGGTATCGGGCTTGCCGACGATGCCGGAGTCGTGCACCTTGTCCGCATCCGGCACCTGCACGCTGAAGCGGCGGGAGGCGGGGAAGGCGGCGAGGCGGAACGTGGCGCCGGCGCCGGCCGGGCGAACGAGGCCGTAGAAGTCGTTGTGGTCCGCCGAGCGTGCAAAAAACGCCGCACCCGCGCCGCCGGCCTCGTCGCTGAAGCGCAGCCGGCCGGTGTACGTGTAGCTGTCGAGCGCGCGGCTGTCGATCGCCGGATGTTTGTAGATCGAGACGACGTCCTTTCGGGTGGCGACATCCGTCGCAAGGACATGCTGGCCGGTTACCTCGCCGACCTGGAAGAGGGTGTTGGCCTGGATGCGGGCGGTCGCCTCGTCGCTGCCGCCATCCTGCCAGCCGGCCGGGCTGGCGCCGGCGGGGTATCCGGCGAAGGCTTCGTCGAGGTAGCGCTGTCCGACCCGCAGGTCGTCGAAGTACGCGCGCTCGGTGTCGCCGGCCCAGAGGCCGACGGTGCCCGCGGTGATGTGCGAGGCGCTCGTGTCGAGGGCGACGATCTGGTCCTCCGCCGGCATGGCTTCGCCGTCGGGCCAGACGCGGACCCGGATGCGCGTCGCCGTGCCGGCGCCCTGCTCTACGGTGTCGGCCTGAATCTGGAATCGATACCAGGTGTCGTCGGCCGTCGGGACGGCGGCCAGGGCGAGGTCGCCGGAGAGCAGGTCGAGGCCGTGCGGGTGGGCGTCGAGGTAGAACGCCGGGCGGGCGGGCGTTCGGCGCAGCCGGTAGTAGCGGTCTTCGCCCGCGCCGTAGCGGCTGTAAAACGTGACGCCGATGGCGCTGGCGGCATCCGCCACGTACATCCGTCCGGTGTAGACGTAGTTCCGCCACGCGCCGGCGTCGATGCCCTGCGCCGGCAGGTAGTGCGTGTGCAGGCTGTCGCCGGCGGGCGGCGCGATGGGGGCGTAGACGCGTCGACCGAACGCATGGAGCGCGAAGAGGTCCGCGGCCGGCCTCAGGCTGTTGTTGGATGCGGTGGCGACCCACCCGTCCGGCAGCGCGTCTTCCGCGCCGGCCTCGAAATCGCTGGCGTACAGCTCAGCGCCGGCCGTGCCGGCGGCCGGATCGAGCGCGACGACGCGCACATCGTCGAGCATCTTTTCGCCGACGTCGCCGGCCCACAGGCCGATGGTGCCGTGCGTCAGCGGGTCGCTGAAGTCGATCGCGTCGATGGCGAAGGTGTCCGGCTCGGTCGTGCCGTCCTCCCACATCCGGATGCGGAGGACCGTGGCGCCGTGGCCGTCGAACTGGCGCGGATGATCGGGCACGTGGATCGCCTGGATGCGGAACCGGTACCAGGTGTCCGGCCGCGTGTCGATCGGGATCTCCGACTGCTCGCCCTCGCTGATCCGGCCGGCGGGATGCGACGCGAGGTGGAATCGTTTTTTCTCCTTGATGCGGCGGAGCCGGTAGTAGGCATCCGCCTCCGGGTACTGGCTGAAGAACGTCAGGCCGGCGCCGCTGTCGGCGTCGCCGAACCAGATCCGGCCGCTGAATTCGTAGGCATTCCAGGTCGCGAAGTCGCCGGCGCCGCGGTAGTGCGCGTGGATGTTGAACTGGGAAGACACGGTGCGGAGCACCTGGTTGTCGCGCAGGACGACGGTCTGGAAGAGGTCCGCCGGCTGGCCGAAGAGCACCCGGTCGCCGGTCCCGATCCATCCCGAAGGCGGCTCGCCCGCCTCGTGGGTCTCGAAGGACTCGCTGAGCAGATGCACCGCGCCATCCGCCCCGGCCGTGGCGGCCTCGATGACCTGCAGGTCGTCAAATCGTTTTTCCCCCGGCCCAAACCCCCAGACGCCGACGCTGCCGGCGTCGATCCGGCCGTTGCTGACGTCCAGGACGTCGACGATGGGGTCGGCCGGCCGCGCGTCGCCGTCGCGCCACAGCCAGACGCGGATGCGCGTGCTGCCGTCCGGGCCGTCGGTGGGGTCGTCGGCGGTTTCGATCCAGAAGCGTTGCCAGGCGTCGGGCGTCATGGCCACGCCGGTGTCGATCCGCAGCGAGGCGTCGGTCGTGGGGAAGCCGATGAGGTGGAACGTCGGCCGGTCGGCAAAACGACGGAGGGCGTAGAGGCGGTCGACGCCCTCGGGATGCCGGCTCAGGAAGGTCACGCCGATCCCGGCATCCGTGTCTGACGCGCGCATCCGGCCGGTGTAGACGTAGTTGCGCCACCGAAGCGACGCGGAGGCGCCGGCGTCGGGGGCGTAGTGGAGGTAGGCATTTTCGAGCGGCGCGCTGGCGTCGGTCGTGGCCGCCGAGACGTTGCGCGCGCTCCATGCGGCGGCGACGCCGGCGGGGCTGCAGGGCGAGGCGGGCGGGGTCATGACGTCGAACGCCGTCCCGCCGCCTTCGTCGAGCGTCAGTCGGTAGACGAGGGAGGCGTCGCTGTCGGCCGGCGGCGCAAAGCGCTCGGTCCGGATGACGTCCGGGGAGAGCGTATCGCGCCAGACGCAGAGGTCGGCGATTTCGCCGGCGAAGCCGTGCGTGAGGTGCGGGGCGCTGTCCACGTACGCGCCCGCCAGGCGAAGCATGCCGGCGTGGGCGACGATCCCGCCCAGCGTGCCGCTGACGGTGAAGTCGAGCGGAACGCCTTTCTGATCGGCCTTGAGCCGGGATCCGGTCACCGTGCTCGATTCCAGATCGAGCGGCTGCCCGTCCAGATAGGCCCGGAAAACGACCGGTTTTTGCGCGGCGGACTGGTCGTTGGTGACGGCGAGATGGTGCCAGACGCCCGACCGCACCCCGTTTGTGGCCAGGATGGTCTCCTTGACGTTGCGCGGCCCATAGTCCGCGCACCAGGCCGCGACGAACAGCCGGCCCTCCGTCAGATAGACCGACAGCCCGCCCTCCTCGTCGCCGACGCCGTAAAGCACCTGCTTGCGCGGGCCGTCCGGGTCGATGGGACGGGTGTCTTGCGCCCGGAACCAGAAGGAGAGCGTCATCCGGTCCGGCGGGGACCCGGCGGCCTGTGCGGTCGCGGTGAGGCGGACGCCATCGTTCATGCCGTCGAACGCCAGCGTAACGCCGGGGCGAGCGGGCGCCGGCGCGCCGGGAAGCGTGAGGATGTCGACCGGCTCCGGGCTGTAGTCTTCCACGAACCCGCCCAGGACGAGGTCGTGGCCGCGGGCGTGGTCGCGCGCGATGCGCCGCGGCGCGCCTTGCAGGACGGCCGTCTCGATCCGGTCGAGCCGCCAGTAGCCCACGAGGCCTTCGCGTTCTTCGGGCGGGACTTCCCGGTGCATGTGCCGGCGCAGCGTGGCGCTGGGGACGGATCGGTTCCACACGCGCACTTCGCCGATCTGGCCGTGCGCGAATGCGCCGGAAAAGTCGCTTCCGATAAAGAGGCTGTTGCCGCGCGGCGAGAGCGACAGGGTGGCATCGAGCTCCGTGGCGCCGGCGGCCTGGCCGTCGATCCAGAACGAGATCCGCTTGTTCACCAGGGTTACGGCGACATGCCGCAGCGCGCCGGGAGCGAGGACGCCTTCGCTGGCGACGACGCGTCCGGGCAGGGCGCTGGTGCGGAAGATGAGCCGTCCCGACGCGTCCAGACCCAGCAGAAACTGCAGCTGTTTAGACGGCTCGCTGCCCTTGGCGATGAGGACCTGATCGCGGAGCGACTCGAGATGCACCGAGGCCTCGATCGTCAGCGCGCCGAACGCGGCGTAGTCGTCGACGCTGCGCGCGCACAGGTACTGCTCGATGCCGTCGAAGTGTAGGCCGGCGGACCGGGGCGGCGGGTCGAGCACGAGCGGGTACGGGATCCACGCCGGCTGCATGGCGAGCACGTCGCCGCCGGCGATGCCGTGCCGGGCGCCGGGGGTGTGGTCGTGGAGCCGGCCCGAGAGCGACGGCGCGAGCGGCCAGTAGCCCGCGAGGTGCTCCTCCGAGCCGCTGAGCCGGCGGTAGCGGTCGCGCGCGATCTCGTCCGGCTTCCGGTCGGTGGCCCACAGGCGCACGTCCTTGATCAGGCCCTCGAACACACAGCTGTTGAGGTCGCGGCCGATCTCGAGGTCTTCCCCGAGCGGCGCGAACGACAGCCGCTGCGGGTTTTCGGCCGGCGTGGCCACGCCGTCGATGACGAACACCACATCCCCCTTGCGGACCGAAACCGCTACGTGGGAATAGACGCCCATCGGCAGCGTCTGCTGACTCCGGAGGTACGACAGGCCGTCGGCCGCGTCGCGGAGGTCGGCGCCGGTCTTGCCCTCGAGCGCCTTGTCGTCGGCGGTAAACAGGGGCTTGTCGAACAGCGCGAGACGGCCCTCGCTGTCGATCCAGAGCACGAAATGGATGGCGTGTTCCTTCTGGCCGGCGCTCGTCCCCCTGGCCAGAATAGGATGGATGCCGGCGTGCGCCGGATTGACCCAGGCTTCGATGGTGAACGTGTCGCCGACCAGGTCGGCCGGCGCGTTTCCGATCGTCACCACGTCGTTGATGCCGTCGAACGAAAGCGATGCCTCCGGTTCGAATGAGGGGCCGAACGAACGGAGCGCCCAGTCGAGATCGTCGAACGACCAGTCGAGCTTGCGGGCGAGTTTGACGAACCGGTAGATCCGGTCGAGCTTCTGCGGACTCAGGTTGAGGATGCGTTCCGAGCCGTAGGACGGGTCCAGCGGCCGCGTCGGGTCCTGTTCGATGGCCAGATGCCCGAGGCCGTCGTCGGCGCGGTTGATGAAAAAGAGGCGCGAGAGGCCGGCGTTGAACTCGTGCGCGTCGAGATCCTGGTAGATGAGCGCATTGAGGTCGGACCGCGATAGTCCGGTTCGCTGCAGGAAGACGGCCACATTGGCGAGGTCGGCCGCGCCGCCGTACCGGATGTCGAGCGCGCCGGCGTCGTCGTTCGCTTCGGCGATCAGGTCGAATTCCGCCGGCGAGAGCCCGAGCCGCTCGCGGATCTGGATGGCGTCCGGCCGAGCGAACGCCCCATAGATGGCCCCGAGGCTGGTCTTCATCCTGTCCAGGTAGGCCCGGATCTCCTCGAGGGGCAGATGGAACGGCAGATCGAACGGATGGCCGGCATCGACCAGCGCAGCGTAGGCGTCCGGGTTTTCCCGGGTGCGTACCAGTGCCTCGAGGACGTCGATGACGAGGTCGATGTAGGGGATCAGGCCCGTCGTGTTCGGCTCGTCCAGTGCGATCGCGCGGAGGTCGGGGCGCCGGCTGTGCAGCTGCAGGCTGTCCGGGATGCGGTTGGCCGGATTGCTCGCGACGTGGGTGTCGACGAAGCGGAGGAGATCGACGAAATAGGCGGCCGGCCCATACACCGATTCCGCGTGGCTGCACGACAGGTAATCGAGGCTGCCAAAGAGACGCTGATAGTCGGGGATTTCCGACAGGTACTGAAGGAACGCCTCCGGAATGTTGTTGAAAAGCGTCTGCCGCAGGTGCGGCGAGGCGGCTTCCTTCAGGTTGGCCCATACCAGCGCGGCGCGTTCCAGGATGGCGGCGGCAGTCTGGTGGACGCGACGCGCCAGCTGGGCGTCGCAGGCGAAGTCGTCGGCCGCGAAACGGGCGACAAAGGCGTCCTCGTCGATGCGGACGATGTCCTGGAGGGTGCGGAGGTCGGAATGGCGTTCCCGGAATAGCTCGAGCGCTTCGCGATCGAGGCTGGCGTCGATGAAGCTCATGTGGGTCCTGTATGATCCGGCCGGAAGCCGGGTGTGCCGCCGCCGCGGGAGCAGCTGCGAGCGGAAAAAACGATGCGTGGGAGAGAGCGGAGCGTTGAATCGCCAAATAAGGCAATTGTGAACTATTAACAAAGGAGCAAAGGCAAATAGCTCACCGCGCAGCGGCCCGGTCTCCTGAATAGAAAACACCCATTCGACGTGCAACGGCTCACGCGGCGGAAAACAGGATCCCCGTGATGCCCGATCCGCCCCCACATGCGAAGGGCGGATTGCCCGCCAGAAGCCGACATGCATGAGGCGTATGTTACGGACAGCCTGATCCCCGAAGCGAAGCATAGCAGCGAGGGCATCGTCATGTGGCCGTTCAAACGCATCCTTTTCCCCACCGATTTTTCCCCGTGCGCCGACGCGGCGCTGCAGCCGGCGTACGACCTGGGCCGGCGTTCCGGCGCCGAGGTGCATATCCTGCATGTCGTGCCGGGTCCGGCCGCCGCTCCGGAGCAGACCATCCACCACCTCCAAACCTTTGTGTCGCGCGCCGTGGAGGGCGCGTCCTCGCTCGACGACCGCAACGGGCTGACGCTCGTGTACGACTATATCCGGTGCGACAGCATCGCCGACGGGATCCTGACCTATGCCATGGACTGCCAGGCGGATCTCGTGGTGATGGGGACGCACGGACGGAATGGCATCAACCGATTGCTGGTCGGCAGCGTGACGGCGGAAGTGCTCCGGCGCATCAACGTGCCGGTCCTGGCGGTGCACGAGGGGGTGGCGTGGTCGATGCCGCGCCGGCTGCTGCTCGGCTACGATTTTTCCCAGCAGAGCCTGGATGCGCTGGAGGCCGCGCGCGAACTCGCGCTGGCGTTCGGGGCCGAGCTGGATGTGGTGTTTGCGGCGAACGATCTCGTGCTGCCCGATCTGTTCGGCATCTCGGACCCGGAGGCGCCGTCGCCCACGATTCGTGGGCGCTTCCGGAACGAGATCCGCCGGCATCTGGCCGATCTGGACGAGGCCGGCCTGCGCTACGAGATCTACGTCGTGGGCGGCAACGCGGTGAACCAGATCGCGGAGCATGCGGCCCGGCTGGATGCCGGCCTCGTGCTGCTCGCCGGCCACGGCGGCTCGGGGATGGCCCTCAAACTCGGCCCGCATCTGACTGAACGCCTGCTGCATCGCGTGACGCAGCCGGTGCTGATCGTTCCTCCGTGCGGGAAACCGGTCATCCAGCTCGAACGCCGTCACACGGCGTCGATGCTGTAAGCGGCACCCGACCCGGCGGACGGGGCAACCCGTCCGCCGGGCGACTGGGTTGGGGGATGGGATGGGGTTCAAAGAGAAAGGTTCAAGGTTCAAGGGCTTTCCACGTCCTTGATCCTTGAACCTTTCTCTTTAAACGCAAAACCGTCCCGGTTTTGCTACCAGTCCCCGTCCTTCTCGTAACCGAGCAGGATCAGCAAATCGTTGTAGTGGGCCTTGAAATACGCGATGTGCTCGTCGTTGTAGTGATTCTTCCAGTCGCCGTGCACGCCCTTCCGGTAGTGGCTGTTTACGTTTTCCTGGCCCTTCGTGCGTCCGCCGGCGAGCTTCGCGAAGCTGAGCTGGTCGGCGATTTTCTCCAGCGCGTCCTGGGGCAGGGTGTAGACGGGGCGTTTCGGCACCGGGAACATGGGCAGGTTGCCGGGCATGTGCCGGCGGCCCTTATGGTTCAGCCGGTTCATCGATAACCGCAGCGCGTGCGCGCTCCGGGAGAGGCCGCTGCGCGACGTCGTGTCGTACATCTCCATAAACTCCAGGATGCGGCGGAAGCCCTCGAGCGGATCGGCGCTCAGCTCCTCCATCCGCACCTCGAGGATGTGCTCCTGGTTGTAGTTCCACTCCGACATCTCCTTGAACTGCTGGCCGAGGTATTCGAGTTCGAAGAACAGACCTTCTTCCTTGTTCAGGCCGGAGAGCTTGTCGCGCAACACGTTCAGCTCGTCCCACGTCGGGGCCTTGAGGCTGTGGAGGTGCGAGAAATACGCCGAAACGACGATGTCGCGCGGGTCGCGCACGACGTGGAAGCCGCGGTAGACCTTCAGGTCCGGCGTGTACTTCGTGGTCGTGTTGATATAGGCCAGGAACTGGATCCGCTCGGCATCGACCAGCTTGCCGAGCGTGCCGTATTTCTCGAAGGAATACGGCTGGTGCACGATCTTGAACTTCAGCCCCATGTGGAGGCAGAATTCCCGGAGGATGTTGTCGATCCAGCCGGAAGCACACTTGTGGTGCCCGAAAAACATGCGCAGCGGGAACGGATCGTTCGGACGCTTCTCGGCGCGCTGGATGTCGTGTTCAGTCGGGTTGGCGATCACGTCGGTCGCTGTCATACGAGATGGGGATAATAGCACGCCTCACACCTGGATGGCCGGGGCGACGCGTTCGTGGGCAGGTTCGTTGACCAACTCGTGCAGGAACTGATCGAGCTGATCGGCGAGGTACGTCCAGTCGAAATTGTCGATCTGCGGGACGTGCACGGGCGGCTGGTTGAAGGCGCGCAGGATGCCTTCGCCGTACGGCTCGGCCTCGGGCGCGGCGAACACGAGGTTGCTGAACCCCAGCCGCTCCGCCTCCGTGATGCGGGGCACGACGACGGGTTTGCCGGCGGCCGTGTACTCGAAAATCTTGATGGGCGACGCCGCGCTGTAATACACCGCTTCGTCAACCGGGTACATCCCCACGTCCGACGCCGCGAAATAGGACGCGATTTCGGCGTACGGGACGGGGCCGGTGAAGATAAAGGTCTCTTCGGCGTTGGGGATTTTGGCCAGCGATGCCTCGATGGCCGGCGAGTGCCCCACGAGCAGGCACTTCAGGTTCGGCATCTGCTTCTTGGCGTGCAGGACGGACTCGAGGAAGTAATGCCGCGGGCTGCACGTCAGCCCGATCAGGCTCACGACGTTGGCGTCCTCCAGGCCGTATTTCTTCCGCACCGCGTCGCCCTTGGCCGAGCGCATCCGCTCGATGTCGGCGCCGTTCGGCAGATAGAGCGACGGCTTGCCGAACTGCTCGGCGCGCTCCTTCGCGATGCTGGAGACGCAGAGGATGGCGTCGGACTCCTGCATGTAGACTTTTTCAGGATGATCCGGCTTGGCCTCCCAGTCCGCGCAATCCAGGTAATCGAACACGAGCGGCACGTCCAGATCGAAGGGCGGATAGCCCGTCATGAAGCTGGTCGGGCCGGCGATCACCATGTCGATATTGCACTCCCGCACGATGCGGCGGATATCCTGATGGAAAAAGTGCTGGTTGATGCCGACGTTTTTGTAGTGCTTGCGGAAGGGCCGCAAAAAGTCGGGGATGCGGCGGACGTGAAACGCGTCCAGGCCGTCGATCGTCAGCGGATAGAAGCGCAGGCCGGCCATGACGGCCTTGAAGCGGTCGCCGCTCTTCCAGGTTTGCCACGTGAGGGTATAGATCCGATGCCGTTCCCGGAGTATTCGGATAAAATATTGATCGCGGCGATGCGCACCAGGCTCAGACGGGCTGTGTGGGATCCAGAGCAGGTTCATGGGCAAAAGCCTCTTTGAGGATGGAAACGATACGGCTCGAAGCGAGCCCGTCGCCGTACGGGTTGATCGCCTGGGACATGGCGCGGTGCGCCGCAGGCTGCATCAGGGCGTCGACCTCCGCTTCGATAGCGGCGGTGTCGGTGCCGACGATGCGCACCGTGCCGGCGGCCACGGCCTCGGGCCGCTCCGTGACGTCGCGCATGACGAGGACCGGCACGCCGAGCGCCGGCGCTTCTTCCTGGATGCCGCCCGAATCGGTCAGGATCAGGTAGCTCTTCGCCATCATGTGGGCGAACTCCAGGTAGTCGAGTGGGTCGATCAGGTGGATCCGTTCCACGCCCTCCAGCTGGGCATACACGGTGCGCCGCACGTTGGGGTTGTAGTGCACCGGGTAGACGATCTCGACATCCGGATACTGCGCGGCGATGTTCTTCAGCGCCTGGCAGATGTTCTCCAGGGGTTCGCCAAAGCTCTCGCGGCGGTGCGCCGTGACGAGGATGACGCGCCGGGCGCCCCAGTCGAGGTCGAGCGGCAGATCGCAGGGCTTCTGCACGACGGTCTGCAGCGCGTCGATGACCGTGTTGCCGGTGATGCGGATGTAGGTGTCCGGCAACCCCTCGCTGCGGAGGTGGTCGGCGGACGTCTGCGTCGGCGCGAAGTGGAACGTGGCGAGCGTATCGACGAGATGACGGTTCATCTCCTCGGGAAACGGACTGTATTTGTCGTACGTCCGCAGCCCGGCTTCCACGTGACCTATCGGAATCTGATGGTAGTAGGCGGCGAGCCCGCCGGCGAGCGCGGTGGTCGTGTCGCCGTGCACCAGCACGACGTCCGGCTTCACCTCGCTGAAGAGCGCATCCAGCTTCTGGATGAGGCGCGAGGTCAGGCCGGCGAGGGTCTGATTCGGCACCATCACGTCCAGATCGTGGTCGGGCTCGATCTCGAACAGCGCCAGCACCTGCGCCAGCATCTCGCGATGCTGCCCGGTCGATACGACGATCGGTTCGAAAATGTCGGGGTATTTCTGGAGTTCGGGAATGAGGGGAACCATCTTGATGGCTTCCGGCCGCGTGCCGAACATCACGAGGACCTTGATGCGTTTCTGCTCCATGTCCATCTAGAAAAGGTCCTTCGGGGATACGTCGTTGCGCGGGAACTCGAAGGCCTCGATGGCGAACATGGCCGGCCAGGCGAACATCATCTTGTTCGTGCGGAATCGACCCTTGGTGTAGTAGAGACCGCCCTGCGGGCTCCACATCTGCGATTCGATGAAGGAGATCGCGCGCCGGTAATTGGTCTCGAAGCCGGCGCCGGCGAGCCAGCTCAGGCGCGCCGTCTGCGACGTGGCGTCGGCGGCCTTGAAGGCATCCACGGCGCGGCGGACCTGGTGTTTGACGCCGCGGCGGTCGGCATAGACCTGGTAGACCGAACCGTCGGCGTTCTGCGACTGCTGCAACCAGCGGATGCCGCGAAGCGCGGCCTGCGTGTACCGGTCGTCGCCGGTATAGGCGCCGGCCGAGAGGAAGCCCTCGCAGGCGTACGAATGGGCGTGCGTAAACACGAAATCTTTGGTCGGCATCGCCCAGAACAGCCCGTCCGAAGCCTGAAGCCCGAGCGTATAGTCGCACACCCTGCGCGCCGCCTCGTCGAACGCGGCTTCGCCGGTGACGTCGGCTATCTTCAGGAGCGCCATGGCGTTCTTGACGTGGATGCAGCTGCCGTCGCCGAAGAAGTTGCCGGTGTTCGGCGTGCCGGTCTTCGGGATGAACTTGGCCAGGAAGGCCCCGTCCTCGCGCTGCATGGACATCAGCCACTCGCCGGCGCGCCGGGCGCTGTCGAGGTAGGCCGGGTCCGGGTCGGCCCGGTACAGATCCATCAGGCCCATCGTGCACATCGAGGTGTCGAACGTGTACTGCTCGCCCTCGGCACAGGTGCCTTCGGGGTCCGGGCAGTGCGGGAAGGCGCCCGAGGGCAACTGGATGCGCATCAGGAAGCCGGCGGCTTCGCGCGCCGCCTGGAGGTATCGGTCCTCCTGGTGCCAGCGGTACAGATGCGCGAGCAGGCTCACGCCGTAACCGGTGATTTCGGTGTACTGGCCCGGGACACGTCCCGTTTTTTCATGAACGCCGTGGTTGAACGACCCGAAGCGTTTCTGGCCGGGGTCCGTGTTGCGCACCGGCGTGGCGATGAGCCAGTCGATCATCCGCTGATGCGCGACGGGCGTCTGGCGCTGCTTGCCGGTAACCGTTTCACCATTCATGGGCTGTTCCTGGGCCGCGACGTCGAGCGCCGCATCTATCGATCCATTGTGATCATCCATCACACAAATACTGTTCTATCCAGAGTAGGTCTGCTGAGTATCGGCTCGATGAGGGGCGATAAATAGCCCCTCTCGATATTCCATGCGACAAGCTGCGCGCCAAACTGCCACGACGGCGCCAGCACATCCGGGGATTGGGCCGGCTGATCAGGGGTATCGCCGCGCGACAGGCCGCAACATGGAGTCTGTGTTCCTTGCATCGTAAGATCCTTGCAGGCCGCGCTTTCTCCGTAAAAAAGGGGTCGGCATTTCAGAAATGACAGGGCTATGCAGCGGCCGCCCCGGACACTCCCATGATACAATCACCCGCAAGCGGAGCGAAATCAGTTCAGATCATGGGGGGTGCGTCTTTGGCTCAATCGGCAACAGGGATGCGGGATGCGGGATGGTGGGTGCTGGAAGCGAGATGTTGGATGCAGGATGCAGGATGCGGGATGCGAGATGTTGGGTGCAAGATGTTGGATGCGAGATGCGGGATGCAGGATGCAAGATGTTGGATGCGGGATGCATGATGTGGGATGCTGGATGCAAGATGTTGGATGCGGGCTCCTGGATTGGACTCGGGGATGCTGGAGAGAAATCCTGCATCCTGCATCCCCCAAAACAACCCTCCCACGCCGTCACGCCGCCGCCATTGATCAAAAAATTTGACTAAACAGTTGAATCTTTTAATTGAACTGGTTAGTATGCTCCGGCAAGCAGAACGAATCGCATGGAAAATCAGCAAGAGACGGAAGGGCGGGTGCTCTCGGCGGCTACCGACGAGTTTCACGAGAAGGGCTTTCACGGGGCGCGCATGCAGGAAATCGCGCGCCGCGCGGGGCTCAATCAGTCGCTCCTGCACTACTACTACCGCACCAAGGACCGGCTCTTCGAGGCCGTCTTCCACCGCGCGGCGAAGCAGGTCATGGCGCCCGTGCTCGAAACGCTCGACGGCGACGCGCCGGTGATGGAGAAGGCGGCGCGCTTCGTGCACAAATACGTCGACCAGGTGCTGGCCCATCCGCACCTGCCCGGCTTTGTCGTCGAGGAGTTGCGCCGCAATCCGGACCGGCTGCGGCAGTTCATGGGCCGGCAGACGGATGGGTTGTATGCGCGGCTCAGCGCGCAGATCGAGGCCGCCGTGGCGGCCGGCGAGATCCGGCCCATCGAGCCGGCGCACTTTCTCGCCAATCTGGTGGCGCTCTGCGCGTTCCCGGTGGTCGCCCGCCCCATGGTGCAGACCATCACCGAAATGAGCGATTCGGACTATCTGACGTTTTTGAACCAGCGAAAGGAAGCGGTCGTCCGCTTCATCACTGACGCCCTCGTGCCATGATCGCATTCATCGCCTTTCTCCTCCTCGCTCCGGCCGACACGCTCCACCTGCAAGCCTGCTACCAGCTGGCCGAGGCGCACCATCCGCGCCGGCAGGAGCTTGCGCTCCAGGACGACATCGCCGCGCTGCGGCTCGACAATCTGTCGACCCGCTTCCTGCCGTCGTTGTCGTTGCAGAGCCAGGCCGTGTATCAATCCTCCCTGCCCTCGTTCCCCATCGCGCTGCCCGGCGTCTCGGGGCCGGAGATCAGCCACGATCAATACCGGGTGTCGCTGAATGTGGATCAGCTGGTGTACGACGGCGGCGCGACCCGCACCCAGCAGCATCTCGAACGCATCCAGCGCGACATGGCGCGGCAGGATGTGGAGGTGGACGTATACCGCGTCCGCGAACAGGTCAATGCCGCCTATTTCGGCGCGCTGGCCGCCGAGGCGCGGCTGGCCTCCCTGGGCACGCTCGCGGAGGATCTCGCGGCGCGGCACAGCCGGCTCGAGGCGCAGGTGCGCGCCGGCGTGGTGACGCCGGGCAATGCGGACGTGCTCGCAGTCGAACAGCTGCGGATCCGCCAGCAGATCGCGGAGGCGGAATCGGCGCGGCAGACGGCGGTGGCCGTGCTTGCGGAACTCATCGGTCAACCCGTCGGCGACGACCCGCTGGCGTGGCCGGAGCCTCCGGCACCGGTCTTCGAGAATCAGCGCAAACGCCCGGAATACGCGGCGTTCTCCCTGAGTGAGACCCTGCTCGCCGAGCAGCAGGCGCTGGCGTCCGTCAAGACGCGTCCCCGCGTGGCCAGCTTCGTGGAAGCGGCCTACGGCCGGCCGGCCGGGCTCGACCTGTTCGACAACCGGTTTCAGCCGTTTTATTCGTTCGGCCTGCGCGTCCAGTGGGGCTTCTGGGACTGGCACGCGAGCCGGCGAGACCGCGACGCGCTCTCGCTCCAGCGCGAGGTCGTCTCCGCGCGCGAAGCGGCCTTCACCCGCCAGCTCGACGTGGCCGTGCAGGAGCACCTGCAAGCCATGGAGCGCCTCGAAGCCTTGATCGCGCAGGATGACGAGATCATCGGTCTCCGCGTCCGCATCGCGTCCGCGTCGGCCAGCCAGCTCGAAAACGGCGTCGTGACGGCGACGGATTATCTCATCGAACGGAATGCCGAGCAGCAGGCCCGGCTCACCCGCGACCTGCACGCGCTGCAGCTCCTTCGAAGCCGCATTGAATATGCCACCGTACTTGGCAATGGCTGGTGACGGGCGCGCCGGATCCCCGGCGCCCTGCCCCGACGATCTTTCCGTACACCCCGAACGCTCAATCTCATGCAAACGCTCAAGATACCTGGTGGGATAGCCCTCGCCGTCCTCTTCGCCCTCGCGAGCGGATGCGGCCAAGGCGAGCCGCTATCCGATGCCTACGGAAATTTCCGGGCCACCGAGACGATCATCTCGGCCCAGACCGCCGGCCAGCTGCTGGCGTTCTCGGCCGACGAGGGCCGGGTGCTCGAGGCCGGCCAGGTCGTCGGCCTCGTCGACACCACGCAGCTCTCGCTGTCCCGCGCCCAGATCCGCGCCAGCCGCGACGCCGTCCGTTCGCGCATCGCGGGCGTGCTCGCGCAGATCGACGTGCTGGAAACCCAGCGCGACGTGGCGCTCCGGGAGAAACAACGCGTCGAGCAGCTCCTGAAAGATCAGGCCGCGACGCCGAAACAGCTCGACGACATCGACGGCCAGCTGCGGGTGCTGGACCGCCAGATCCAGTCGATCCGCACCCAGAACGCCACCATCCTCGGCGAGATGGAAGCCCTCGACGCCCAGGTGGCGCTGATCGACGACCAGATCCGCCGCAGCGTGCTCGTGAACCCGATCGCCGGCACCGTCCTGGCGACCTACACCGAGCGGTACGAGCAAACGGCCCCGGGCCGGCCGCTCTACAAGATCGCAAACCTCGACACCCTCGAACTCCGCGCCTACATCAGCGGCGACCAGCTTCCGCACATCCGCCTCGGCCAACCCGTCGACGTGCTGATCGACGAAGACCGGACGTCCAACCGGACCCTCGCCGGCGAAATCGTGTGGATCGCGTCCGAAGCCGAGTTCACCCCGAAGATGATTCAGACCAAAGCCGAACGCGTCAACCTCGTCTACGCCATCGACATCCGCGTCCCGAACCCCGACGGCGCCCTGAAGATCGGCATGCCGGGGGAGGCGCGGTGGGAGTGACGCTTCGCGGGTAGTGACGCTTCGCGGGTCATGACGCTTCGCGAGTCGTGACGCTTCGTGGGTCATGACGCTTCGCGAGTCGTGACGCTTCGCGGGTCATGACGCTTCGCGGGTCATGACGCGACACTGGTTATGACTGCCGACTCATGACGACGGCTGCAGGCCGTTCCTGCCAGCGTAGCCTCCTGACCACGGCCGCAGGCCGTTCCTGACAAGTTTTATTAATTGCCACCCTGATGCCATCCATCCAGATCTCCAACCTCACCCGGCGCTTCGGCGACGTCATCGCGGTCGACGGGGTGAGCCTCGACGTGGACGAGGGGGAATTGTTCGGCATCATCGGGCCCGACGGCGCCGGCAAGACGACGCTCTTCCGGATGCTGGTCACGCTCCTCAAGCCGGACGCCGGCGAGGCGACGGTGGATGGGCTCGACGTGGTGAAGGACTACCGGGCCCTGCGGCTCCGGCTCGGCTACATGCCGGGGCGTTTTTCGCTCTATCCGGATCTCTCCGTCGAGGAAAACCTGACGTTTTTCGCGCGGGTCTTCGGGACGACGGTTGAAGCCAACTACGCCCTCATCGCCGACATCTACAGCCAGATCGAACCCTTCAAGCACCGGCGGGCCGGACAGCTCTCGGGCGGGATGAAGCAGAAGCTCGCCCTGTCCTGCGCGCTGATCCACCGGCCGCGGGTGCTCTTCCTCGACGAACCCACGACGGGCGTCGACGCCGTTTCCCGCCAGGAATTCTGGGAGATGCTCCGCCGGCTCAAGGCGAGCGGCATCACCATCGTCGTCTCCACCCCGTACATGGACGAGGCCGGCCGCTGCGACCGCGTCGCGCTCATGCAGGACGGGCGGCTGCTCGGGATCGATGCGCCGGAGCGCATGTCCGACCGGTTCACGCACCCGCTCTTCGCCATCCGTGCCGGCGACCGCTACCGCCTCATCCAGACGCTGCGCGCCTACCCGCATGCCATCTCCGTCTACGCGTTCGGCGAAAGCCTGCATTACGCCGACGCGCGGCCCGACGCCGATGCGTCCGCGCTGCGGGCGTATCTGGACGCCAACGGCTTCGCCGGCGCCACGGTCGAGCCGATCACCGCCGGCATCGAGGATGTGTTCATGGCCCTCATGCACGAACCCCCGGAGCCTGTCTGATGCCGATCATCGAAGTCGATAACCTCACGCGGACCTTCGGCGCCTTCACCGCCGTCGATCACGTCTCGTTCCACGTGGACCGGGGCGAAATCTTCGGCTTCCTCGGCGCCAACGGGGCCGGCAAAACGACGTGCATGAAGATGCTCACCGGACTGCTCGCGCCTTCTTCGGGGAAGGCGACCGTGGCGGGGTACGACGTCGCCACCCAGCCCGACCGGATCAAGCGGGAGATCGGCTACATGAGCCAGCGGTTCTCGCTCTACGAAGACCTCACCATCCGCGAAAACATCCGGTTTTACGGCGGGATCTACGGGCTCTCGCTGCAAACGATCCGCGAAAAAACGGGCCCGCTGCTCGATCGCCTCGAACTGGACGCGGCGGCCGACACCCGTATCAAGGCGCTGCCGCTCGGATGGCGGCAGAAGCTGGCGTTCTCCATCGCCGTCCTCCACGACCCGAAGGTCGTCTTTCTGGACGAGCCCACGGGCGGCGTCGATCCCATCACGCGCCGGCAGTTCTGGGACATGATCTACGAAGCCGCCTCCCGCGGCGTGACGGTCTTCGTCACCACCCATTACATGGACGAGGCGGAGTACTGCGATCGGGTTTCCATCATGGTAGACGGCCGGATCGAGGCGCTCGACACACCCGGCGGGCTGAAGAAAACCTTCGCGGCCGGCTCCATGAACGACGTGTTCGTCCAGCTCGCGCGAGGCGCCGCATGAAGACCTTCCAGGGATTTATCATCAAGGAGTTCTATCACATCCTGCGGGACCGGCGCACGCTCGTGATCCTGTTCGGGATGCCGGTCATCCAGCTCCTGCTCTTCGGTTTCGCCATCCGGAACGAGGTCAACGACGCGAAGCTCGTCATCGTCGATCCGTCAAACGACTACGTCACCCGGGAGATCGCGAGCAAGCTGCTGGCGGCGCCGTATTTCGAGGGGGTCGAGTTCGCCACCCACGATGCGGACGTCGAGGCCGCGTTCCAGTCGGGCCGCGCCCGCGAGGCGATCCTTTTCGAGCCGGCGTTTGCCGAGCGCCTGGCGCGCGACGGCGTGGCGCACATCCAGATCCTCACCGACGCCACCGACCCGAACACCGCGAACACGGTGCTGGCCTACACGACGGCCATCCTGCAGTCCTACCAGCAGGAGCTGGCCGCCGGTGCCGCCACGGGGGTCCGCATCGTGCCCGACGTGCACATGCGCTACAATCCGACCCTCGAGAGCGTGTACCTCTTTGTCCCGGGTCTCGTCGCGTTCATCCTCATGCTCATTTGCGCGCTGATGACCTCCATCACCATCACACGGGAAAAGGAGATGGGGACCATGGAGGTGCTCACGGTGTCGCCGCTGCGGCCGGCGCAGATCGTCATCGGCAAGGTGATCCCCTATCTCGTCATCTCGTTCGGCATCGTCGGCGTGGTGCTCGCGCTCGCCCGGTTCGTCTTTCAGGTGCCCATGCGCGGCAGCGTGGCCCTGCTGCTGGCCGAGTGCCTGCTCTTTACGGTCACCGCGCTGTCGCTCGGCGTCTTCATCTCCACGCGGACCGACTCGCAGCAGGCGGCGATGATGATCTCGCTCGCCGGGCTGCTGCTGCCGACGGTGATCCTGTCGGGCTTCATCTTCCCGATCGCCAGCATGCCGTATCCGTTGCAGCTCGTGAGCCACATCGTGCCGGCGAAATGGTTTCTGATCATCGTGCGCGGCATCATGGTGAAGGGCGTGGGGATCGCGTACCTCTGGAAGGAAACGCTCGTGCTCGTGGGCATGACGCTGTTTTTCATCACCGTCAGCACCCGGAGGCTCTAGGCCATGCGCACGTTCCTCTTCATCATCCAGAAAGAGTTTCTGCAGATCTTCCGAAACCGGGCGATGCTGCCGATCCTGTTCGTCATGCCCGTGGTGCAGCTGCTTATCCTCTCGTCGGCCGCCACGTTCGAGGTGCGCAACACCGATGTGAGCCTGATCGACGAGGACCGGAGCACGGCGTCGGGGCAACTCGTCGAGCGGATCGAGGCGTCGGGGTACTTTACGGTGGTGCAGCGGGTCCAGACGACCCGCGATGCCGACGAGGCCATGCAGCGGGGCGACGTGAACATGATCCTGCAGATCCCAGCCCATTTCGAGCGCGACCTACGGGTGGCCGGCATGGCCCGCGTCCAGATCACGATGAACGCACTCGACGGCGCCACGGCCGGCGTGGCGCAGGCCTATGCGCTCCAGATCATCGAGGCCCACAACCGGTCGATCCAGGTGGACTACCTGCCGGCGACTCCCGCGGCGTCTCCCGCGGCGTCTCCCGCGGCGACCGTGCCGGCGCGCATCGAGATCGTGACATCGCACTGGTACAACCCGGATCTGAACTACAAGACGTATATGGTGCCGGGCATCCTCGTGCTGCTGGTGACCATGATCGGGACGTTTCTATCGGCGATGAACGTCGTCCGCGAGAAGGAGATCGGGACCATCGAACAGCTGAACGTGACGCCGATCCGGAAAGGGCATTTCATCGCCGGCAAGCTGCTCCCCTTCTGGATCATCGCGATGTTCGACCTCGGGGTCGGCCTGACGGTCGCGCATCTGGTCTTCGGCGTGACCATCCTCGGCAACCTGGCCCTGGTGTTTGCGCTCGCCGGCCTGTACCTCTTCGGGATGCTGGGGCTCGGGTTGTGGATCTCGACCTTCACCGACACCCAGCAGCAGGCCATGTTTATCGCCTGGTTCATCATCGTGATCTGCATCCTGATGAGCGGGCTGTTCACGCCCATCGAGAGCATGCCGGCGTGGGCGCAGAAGATCACGCTGCTCAACCCGGTGGCCTATTTCATCCAGATCATGCGGCAGGTGCTGCTGAAAGGCGCCGGCATCGCGGCGGTGCAGTCGCAGGTGGCGTTTCTGGTCGTATTCGCCATCGCGATGATGTCCCTGGCCGTACGCCAGTACCGCAAAACCGCCGCGTAGGGACGCAACAGGTTGCGTCCGCCCGGATGTCGCGCCCGCCCCCTCAATCCGCCGGCGCCGCCTGTTTCGGCGCATGCCGCAGCGCCCGACCGGGCCGTTTGCCCGTCATTTCCCCATCCAGCAGCACCGGCTGGCCGTTGACGAACACATGCACCATGCCGGCGGCATACTGGTGCGGCTCGGAGAACGTCGCGAGGTCCTGAACGAGCGCCGGGTCGAAGACGGCGACATCAGCGAACGCGCCCTCGCGGAGTACGCCGCGGTCGACGAGGCCGAGGCGCTGCGCCGGCTGTCCGCTCATCTTGTGGATGGCCTCGCGCAGCGAGATCACATCGAGTTCGCGCACGTAGCGGGCGAGGACGCGGGCGAACGTGCCGTAGTTGCGCGGATGCGGCACGCCGGCGCCCGGACTCGGGATGCCCCCGTCCGAGGCGACCATCGTCGTCGGATGCGCCAGAATGCGTTCGACATCTTCCTCGGACATGGAATGGAAGACGCCGACGCAGCCGCCCTTCTCCTGCAACTCGATGGCCAGGTCGGCCGCGTTCTCCAGCGTCACCTCCTTGTCGCGCTCAACGAGGATGTCCGACAGGCTCTTGCCGTTCAGGCTCCGGTTCCAGCTGCAGCTGGCGATGACGATGGTCGAGGGATCGGCCCCGCGCTCGGTGCGGATGTGTTCGACCACGTCGTTGCGGATGAAGACGCGCTGTTCGGGGTCGCGCAGCCGCGCGCGCTGCTGTTCCGCCGATCCCTGCCGCGCCCACGCCGGCAGCAGGATGCTTATCCCCGTGCTCGACGCCGTGTAGGGATACACGTCGCTCGCCGCGTCGACGCCGCGCGCGCGGGCTTCGTCGATCAGGGCCAGCGATTCCTTCGACAGGCCCCAGCGCGCCTTGCCGATCACTTTGTGGTGCGTGACATGCGGCGCCAGCCCGCCCTCCTCGCCGATCCGGATCGTCTCGGCGACGCTTTCGAGCAGCTTCCCGCCCTCGTCGCGCATGTGGCTGGTGTAGATGCCGCCGTACGGCGAGGCCGCTTTCGCCAGCGCGATCAGTTCGTCGGTTTTGGCGAAGGCGCCCGGGGTGTATTCGAGGCCGGACGAGAGGCCGTAGGCGCCGTCCGCCATCGCCGTTTTCACCATGCCTTCCATGCGGGACAGCTCGGTCGGCGAGGGTTTGCGGTCGACGTTCCCCATGACGAACGCGCGGATCGTGCCGTGCCCCACGGTCAGCCCGAGGTTGACGGCCGCCGGCCGGCGGTCGACCTCCTTGAGAAACGGGCCGATCGGGTAGGGCGACGACCCGTCCTGGCCGGCGATGGCCGTCGTAACGCCCTGGCGGATGTAGTTTTCGGCGAGGGGCTCCTGGAAGAGGTCGCTTCCCTGGATGCTCGACGACGCCGCGTGGCTGTGCATGTCGATGAAGCCCGGCGTCACCGTGAGCCCCGTCACGTCGATGCGCTGTTCCGTGCGGTAGCCGGCCAGGTCGCCAAAGGCCAGGATGCGGTCGCCGACGATGCCGATGTCCGTCTCGATGGCGCGGTTGCCCAGTCCGTCGTACAGCGTGCCGCCTTCGAGGATGTAGGTGTAGAGGGTGTCGGGCGGGCGACGCATCACCTCGATGCCTTCGGCGCCGGACGAACCGCAGCCGCCGGCGATCAGCGCCAGCGCCACCGCCAGAAAAAGGGTACCGCGTATCATGGATGATTCAGGTTGGATGGTGCGCCGCTGCGCTCGCGCCTCAGTGCCGCAATGCCCGGCCGGCCCGGATGCCGGTCGGTTCTCCATCGATCAGGGCGGCCTGTCCGTTGACGAATACGTGCACGACGCCCTGGCTGTACCGATGGGGGTCCTGGAAGGTCGCGGGGTCGGCGACGGTATCCAGGTTGATGACGGCGACGTCTGCCATCGCGCCGGGGCGGAGGACGCCGCGGTCGGCGAGGCCGAGCCGCCACGCCGGCAGGCTGCTCATCTTGCGGAGGGCCTCGGGGATCGAGAGCACGTTCTCGTCACGCGCATAGGTACCCAGCACCCGGGCGAAGGTGCCGTAGTTGCGCGGATGCGGCTTGCCGACACCGGGCGCCGGGATCCCGCCGTCCGAGGCGATCATGGTCATCGGGTGCTGCATGATCCGCCGCACGTCCTCCTCCTGCATCGCATAAAAGATGCCCGAAAACCCGCCTTTTTCCTGCAGATCCATCGCCAGCTCGGCAGCGTTTTCGAGCGTCGCGTCCTGACCGCGCTCGCGCAGGATGTCCGACAGATTTTTTCCGTTGAGCGTCGTATCCCAGGGGCAGTAGGCCACCGCGACGTTCGCCGGGTCGCCGCCGCCGCGATCTTCCCGGAGGCTGAAGAGGATGGCTTCCCGGATGCGGGCGCGCTGCTCGGGGTCGCGCAGCCGGCCGACGAGGTCGCCCTGCGTACCTTCGAGGCTCCAGGAGGGGAAGAGGACCGTTAATCCGGTGCTGGACGCGGTGTACGGATAGAGGTCCATCGACACGTCGATGCCCCGTGTGCGCGCCTCGTCGACCAGGCGCAGCGTCTCGATGCTCGAGCCCCACATCGCCTTGCCGATCACTTTGTGGTGGGTCAGCTGCGTCGGCAGCCGGCCCTCCTCGCCGATGCGGATGGTCTCGTGGACGCTCTCCATCAGCCCGAGCCCCTCGTCGCGCATGTGGCTGATGTAGATGCCGCCGTACCGGCCGGCGACGCGCGCCAGCTCGATGACTTCCTCGGTGGTCGCGTAGGCGCCCGGCACGTACTTGAGACCGGACGAGAGGCCGAAGGCCCCTTCGCGCATCCCGATGTCGACGAGCTGTTTCATCCGCTCCAGCTCGGACGCCGTCGGGGCGCGATTCTCGTTCCCGAGCACCTCGCCGCGCACCGTGCCGTGGCCGATCATCGTTCCGAAGTTGACGGCGCCCGGCCGGGCATCCAGCCGGCCCAGCGCCTCCCCGATGGGGTGGAGCGAGCTGCCGTCGGGGCCGGCGATGATGGTGGTCACCCCCTGGCGCAGGTAGTTCCCCGCGTCCGGGCGCAGAAAAATGTCGCGGTCGCCGTGGCTGTGGATGTCGATGAAGCCGGGCACGACCGCCAGGCCGGCGGCGTCGATGCGCGTGGCCGCCCGCCGGCCGCTGAGGTCGCCGATGGCGGCGATGCGGTCGCCCAGGAGCCCGACATCGGCGCGCACGGGCGGGTTGCCGAGGCCGTCGTAGACCTGCCCGCCCTCGAGAATCACGGTAAAGATCTGGCCGGAAGGCTGGCTGGCCGCCCCGCGCCATGCCAGCGCGAGCAGAAGCAGCAGGATCCCATTGACCTTCATGTAGAATTGCAGATTTAGCCCGTATGGTTGATTTTAGATGCCGGCCGCCGCGGATCGCTGCGCGCGCTGGAAGCCCATCATACTTCTTTCACCCGCAACCTGCAATCTGTATGGACGCCTCATGCTCCCACCTCGCTCTCGTGCTGTTTCTCGCCGTTTCCGTCCTGGCCGTGTTGCCGGCCGCCGCACAGGGCGGCGGGGATCGGGAGGTCGGTCAGCCTTTCGCCACGCGCAGCGCGGTGCTCGCGCGTAACGGCATCGCGGCGACCAGCCATCCGCTGGCATCGCAGATTGCTATCGATATCCTGAAGAAAGGAGGCACCGCCATGGACGCGGCCATCGCGGCGAATGCCGCGCTGGGACTCATGGAGCCGGTCAGCTGCGGCATCGGGGGAGACCTCTTTGCCATCGTTTTTGATCCGAAAACGAAAAAACTCTATGGCTACAACGGGAGCGGGCGTTCGCCGAAAGGGCAGTCGCTCGCCACCCTGAAGACGCTGCTCGCCGCGCGCGGGAAAACCATGATCCCGGATCGCGGCGCCCTCTCGGTCTCGGTGCCTGGCGCCGTTGACGGCTGGTTCGCCCTCCACGATCGGTTCGGCAAGCTCCCGATGCGCGACCTGCTAGCGCCGACCATCCAGTATGCCCGCGAAGGGTACGCCGTCACGGAAATCATCGCGTACGACTGGGGCCTCAACGTCAGCGCGCTCGAGGCGGCCGCGGCGGACATCGAGGAGACGGACAACTACCGGGCGACCTACCTCATCGACGGCCGCGCCCCCAGGGTGGGCGACGTGTTCGTCAACAAAGGCCTCGCCCGCTCGCTCGAACTGATCGCCGGCCAGGGGCGCGACGCGTTCTACAAGGGCGAGCTGGCCGATGTGATGGACGCCTACATGCGACGCATCGGCGGCCCGCTCCGGAAAGCGGATTTCGAGAGCCATCACGGCGACTGGGTCGAGCCCGTCTCCGTCAACTACCGCGGCTACGAGGTCTATGAATTGCCGCCGAACGGCCAGGGCGTCGCCGCGCTCCAGATGCTCAACATCCTCGAAGGCTATGACCTCGCCGCGATGGGACACAACAGCGCCGACTACCTGCATGTCCAGATCGAGGCCAAGAAGCTGGCCTTCGAGGACCGCGCCCGGTTCTATGCCGACCCGGATTTCTACAAGGTGCCGCTCGCGCAATTGCTGTCGAAGGACTATGCCGCGCGGCAGCGCGAAACGATCCGGATGGATCGGCCGATGCGGCAGCTGGATGAACGCGCCGCGCAGCTCGAGGAAGGCGACACCATCTACATGACGGTCGCCGACAAGGACGGCATGATGGTTTCGCTCATCCAGAGCAACTACCTCGGTCTCGGCAGCGGGCTGGTGCCTGACGGGCTGGGCTTCATGTTCCAGGACCGCGGCGCCCTCTTCGCACTCGAGGAGGGGCATCCGAACGTCTATGCGCCCGGGAAGCGGCCGTTTCATACGATCATCCCGGCGTTCGTGATGAAGGACGGGGAGCCGTTCATGAGTTTCGGCGTAATGGGGGGCGCCATGCAGCCGCAGGGGCACGTGCAGGTGCTCGCGAACATCCTCGATTTCGGGATGAACGTGCAGGAAGCCGGCGATGCCGCCCGCTATCGCCATGACGGGAGCAGCGAGCCGACCGGTACGGTGATGACCGACGGCGGGGTCGTCCATCTCGAAAGCGGCGTATCCCCCGAGGTCGTCGAGGCCCTCCGCGCCCGGGGCCACACGGTGCGCGTCGACAAAGGCGCCTACGGCGGCTACGAAATGATCCTCCGCGACCCCCGGACCGGCGTGTACCACGGCGCCACCGAAATGCGCAAGGACGGCATGGTCGCGGGATATTAGGTTGCAGGTTGGCAGGTTCCAGGTTTTCTGGTATGGAGCATGCCCTCAACCTGTAACCTGCCAACCTGTAACCATCCAACCTGCAACCTGCCAACCCACTCGTGACAAACTTATCCCCACAGATCGCCAGGCAGCCTTACGCCGGCGTCCTCCGCGAGGTCGGCCGCGCGGCGGCGGATGCGGGCATCGAGGCCTATGCCGTCGGCGGCGTCGTGCGCGATCTGATGCTGGAGCGGGATGTGACCGAGCTGGATTTTGTATCCCTGGGGGATGGAAGCGGGCTGCGGCTCGCGAAGGCGGCGGCCCGCCGGCTCGGCGGGCAGTCGGTCCATCAGTACGAGAACTTCGGGACGGCCGCGATCCGCATCCCGCTTGCCGGCATGCCGGACGACGCGATGGTGCTGGAATTTGTCGGCGCCCGGAAAGAGAGCTACCGGAGCGACTCGCGCAAGCCGATCGTGGAAGAGGGCTCGCTGCAAGACGACCAGCGCCGGCGCGACTTCACGATCAACGCGATGGGCCTCCGGCTTGATGCCGAGCGGTTCGGCGAGGTGCTCGACCCCTTCGGCGGTCGCGCCGATCTCGAGGCCGGCATCCTTCGCACGCCGCTCGACCCGCATGTTACGTTCGAGGACGACCCGCTGCGCATGATCCGCGCCGCCCGCTTCGCCACGCAGCTGGGGTTCACACTCCACGCCGATACGTTTCAGGCCCTGTGCGACAAGGCCGGGCGCGTTTCCCTCCTCAGCCGGGAACGGATCACGGACGAGCTGCAGAAGATCATGATGGCCGGCATGCCGTCCGTCGGGTTCCGCATCCTGTACGAGGCCGGCCTCCTGCGGCATATCCTGCCCGAATTGACCGACCTCGCCGGCGTCGAGGCGATCGACGGCCTCAAGCACAAGGACAATTTTTTCCACACCCTCCAGGTGGTGGACAACCTCGTCGCGATGACCGCCGGCCGCCCCCCCACCGAGACCCTGTGGCTCCGGTGGGCGGCCCTGCTGCACGACATCGGCAAGACCCGGTCGAAACGGTTCACGGAAGGCGTCGGCTGGAGCTTTCACGGGCATGAAGACCGCGGTGCGCGCATGGTCGCCGGCGTGTTCAAAAAGCTCAAGCTGCCGCTCGACGACCGGATGCGGTATGTCCAGAAACTGGTGCGCCTGCATCATCGGCCCGTGTCGCTGGTCGACGAGCAGGTGACCGACTCGGCCGTGCGCCGGCTGCTGTTCGATGCCGGCGAGGACATCGAGGATCTGATGACGCTGGTTCGGGCCGACATCACGTCGAAGAATCCGCGCCGCGTCCAGCGCTACCTCGACGCGTTCGACCGCGTCGACGCGCGCCTCGTGGAGGTCGAGGAAAACGACAAGCTCCGCAACTTCCAGCCGCCGGTCGACGGCATCGAGATCATGCAGACGCTCAATCTGCCGCCCGGGAAGGCCATCGGACTCCTCAAGGAGGCCGTCCGCGAGGCCATTCTCGAAGGCGTGATCCCCAACGAACATGACGCGGCGTTCGATTATCTGATGCAGATCAAGGACGCCATCCTCGAGGGCGCGCCCGCGCCCCGTTCCTGAAAGGGAGCCATGGAACCAGCCCAGAAGACACCCCCAGAAGGCCGAACCGAACGCCTGGTCGCCGCCGTATCCGTGCGCGCCCATGCGGTGGTGGGCAAGGTTCGCAGCGCCGCCGCCGTCTTCGTGCTGGCGGCGATGGGTCTGTGGGGGAGCCTGTTTTACCCCTTCCAGTTCGAAAGCGCGGCGGCGTGGATGGCGATCGGGGCCTTGCTGCTGGCCTTGCTCGCGCCGGCGGGCATCGTCTATCTGTTCTATCGCGGGCTCCTTTCGATCGCCCGGCTGCCCGAGCGGCTCGCCGCCACCGCCGGCGCCGGGAAAGCGCACGCCGCCATGGCCTGGCGAGCGGCGGTGCAGGATGCCGAGTCATCCGCCGATCAGCGCGCGTTTCGCCTCGTCGGCGCGATCCGCGACATCCGCTCCCTCGTCGGAAGCAGCCGCGAGATGCTCGTCGAATACACCGTCCTTTTCCGGATGGTCAACCCCCTCGTCCTGGCCGTGGTGGGGGTGGCCGCGCTCGCCGGCATCGGCCTCGTCATCGCCGCCGCCATCGCGCTGCTGGTGGCCGTATTCTAGCCGCCACCATGGCTCGCCCCGAATCCCTGCATCGCACCGCGTATCCCGCATGGCCAATCCGCTCCTCAAGAAACTGGGTCTGAAAGCCGGCTGCCGGGCGCTGTTCATGTACCCGCCCGCGCATCTTTTCGAGCTGTTCGGCGAACTCCCCGAGGGGGTGGTGTTGGTGGATCACCCCGAGCCCGACCTCGGCTACATCCACGGCTTCTTTCGGGATGCGGACGAACTCGAGATGGCGTTTCCGATGCTCAAGGCGCATCTCGCGCCGGCGGGGACGCTGTGGATCTCGTGGCCGAAAAAGACCTCGAAGCTCGCCGCCGACCTCGACGGCAACATCGTCCGCGAAACCGGGCTCCGGCACGGGCTCGTGGACGTGAAGGTGTGCGCGATCGACGCCGATTGGTCCGGGCTCAAGTTTCTCTACCGCACCCGCGACCGGCCGGCGCGAACCTGAAGCGAGGCGCGCCGTTCGCAAACTCGCCGGCCGGCGGGACCCGATGCGCCGCCTGCGAGGTTTATACTGCCCCCTTTCTTTTCGCAACAACCCGTATACCGCTGCTAGAGTATGTCAGGCCACAGTAAATGGTCCAAAATCAAGCGCCAGAAGGCAGTGACCGACGCCAAGCGCTCGCAGTCCTGGGCGCGTATCGCGCGTGATATCATGATTGCCGCCCGGGAGGGCGGCGGCGATCCGTCCATGAACGCCCGTCTGGCCCTCGCCGTGGACAAGGCGAAGTCCGAGAACATGCCCAAGGACAACGTCGAACGCGCCATCAAGCGGGGCACCGGAGAAATCGCCGGCGCGGACTACGAGGAGGTCAGCTACGAGGGCTACGGCCCCGGCGGTGTCGCCATTTACGTCGACTGCCTGACCGACAACACCAACCGCACGGTCGCGGATGTGCGTCACATCTTCAGCAAATACGGCGGGAGCATGGGGCAGACGGGGTCGGTCGCGTTTCAGTTCTTGCGGAAGGGCCAGCTGGAAGTGCCGGCCGAGGGCCGCGACGAGATGGAGCTGTTCGAACTGGTCGCCGAGGCCGGCGGCGAAGATCTGGTGCTGGAAGACGACGTCTTCGTGATCACGACGCCGGTGGAGAGCTTCGGGTCCGTGCAGGCCGCGTTGCGCGAGAAGGGCATCGAGCCGTCCGAGGCCAACCTGATCCGGGTCCCGACGAGCACCGTGTCCGTCGAGCCCGAGGTCGCCCGTAAGCTCGCCATCCTGATCGAAATGCTCGAGGACAACCAGGACGTACAGTCCGTCACCACGACCCTCCACTTCGACGAAGCGACGATCGAGGCGTTGTCGTAAGGGTTCAAGGTTCGGAGTTCCACGTTCAAGGCGGGTGAACCGGGCATCGCGTACAACCGTTGAACCTTAAACCCAGAACCTTAAACCTATTTTGCGCATCATCGGCATCGATCCTGGCTCGCGTTTTACTGGCTACGGCGTCATCGATGTCGAGCGGGGCCGGGAGCGGCTCGTGGAGTTCGGGGTGTTGCGGCTGGACGCGTCGAAGAGTCACGAATGGCGGTTGAAGCACATCTATGACCGGGTGACGGAGGTGATCGCCCGGTCGCTGCCGGACGAATGCGCCATCGAGATGCCCGTTTACGGCAACAACCCCCAATCGATGCTCAAGCTCGGCCGGGCACAGGCGGCGGCGATGCTGGCGGTCCTCAACCGGGAATTACCCGTCACGCAGTACACCCCGAAGGAGGTGAAACGCTCGGTCACGGGCAACGGCAACGGGTCGAAGGAGCAGGTGTGGTATATGGTCAGAAAGCTGTTGACGATGGACGAGGCGCTGCAGGTGGACCTCGATGCCTCGGACGCGCTGGCGGTGGCGCTGTGCCACGGGCATCGGGGGGACAGCCGGCAGGCGGGCCATCACAAGAACTGGGCAAGTTTTCTCCGGGACAACCCGGGGCGCATCATCGAGTAGCCGCGCGCAGGTGGGTGGCGGCTGCCGCGATCAAGCGTAGAACTCGATCAATCGTAGAAATAGCCGCGTTCTTCGTCGCGGACGCGCACCACTTCGGCGACTTCATCCACTTCGAGTAGGTCGTCGCACATCTTGGCGATCATCTGCCCCATCTGCCGGTCTTTCTGGGGGGCCTGGTTCCACTCCGGGTGGGCCTGTTCGACAATGCTGATCAGGATACGGAGGTACGGATAGCGCTGTTCGGGCGTTTCCAGTTTGGTAATCGCTCGGGCGAAGAGCTCGGCATTGCGCCCTACTTGTCTGTCCACAATTTTTGTCGGGTACTTCATGAACTGTTAAGGACGAGGATGGGAGTGTTCGCGATAAAAAGCAAAAGACCGTACAGAAGCCGGTGCTTGAACGTAGGTGGGGTTATTGATAAGCCTGCGGCCGCCGGGGGCGGGTTTGAGCTTCCCTTTTTATATCGAACCGAATCAATCTAACCAAATGATTGTGAATAAGAAACTGCGTGAGTCCTTCATTTTTACGAATTTCGACGAATTCGTTTGAATCTTATGGGTACTTCCGGTTATTCTCGCTGGGGTTTTCTGGAATCTTGAACCATGGACGAGGCGTATGTAGGGGGCCTAACAAACGAGTCATCGATGGCGTCTGGAGCTAAATATGGCCTGAGTCCGTACCGCCTCGAGCTGCTTCCGAGCGTACCGGCATTTCACCGCCGGGCGCGCAAGAAAAAGGAGCTGCTCATGGGGGAGCTGGTGTATTACGGACCGATGCCGGCGTATTACGGCATCGGCGAGGTCAAACGGGTCGTGGGCCCGTATGTCGCCGTCGATTTTCGGGGTACGGGCGAGTTCGGGGTTCACGAGGATGTCTTCGAGCAGCACTACCTCATCCCCATCCCGCAGGCCACCCTTCCCCTGCTGTGATCCCCGCGCGCACGGCGGCGGGGTGTTTTTTTGCCGCGCCGTGTAACCTCTCATGGACATGACGTAGAGCGAATCGGCGCTGCAACCCACTTTCCCGCCTTCCATCCGTTTGTATGACCGAACTGCGTGTAGAAGAGGTATCCAAGCAATACGGCCAGGTCAAGGCCGTCAACAACGTCTCCCTGGAAGCCCGATCGGGCCGCGTGATGGGGCTGCTCGGGCCCAACGGCGCCGGCAAGACCTCCACGATCCGCATGATCGCCTACATCACCATCCCCGATAGCGGGCGGGTGACGTTCAACGGCAAGCCGGTCGGCGTGTGGAGCCAGGAGCGGATGGGATACCTGCCCGAGGAACGCGGCCTCTACAAAAAGCTGAAGGTGGGCGAGCAGCTCGTCTACCTCGCCGAACTCAAGGGCCTGTCGCGCCCCGAGGCCAACCGCCGCGTCAAGCACTGGCTCGAACGGTTCGACGCGCTCGACTGGGCCTCGAAGAAGACCGAGGAGCTGTCGAAGGGGATGCAGCAGAAGATGCAGTTTATCAGCACGGTCGTCCACGAGCCCGAACTGCTGATCCTCGATGAGCCGTTCAGCGGGCTCGACCCCATCAACGCCGGCGTGCTGAAGGAAGTCATCCTCGACATGAAACAGCAGGGCCGCGTCATCCTCTTCGCCTCCCACCGCATGGAGCAGGTGGAGCAGCTCTGCGACGACATCTGCCTGATCTCGCGGGGAGAAATCGTGCTCGACGGCCCGCTGCGTGAGGTGAAGCAGCGTTTCGGCCGCAACCGCGTCGTCGTCGAGTTTGGCGGCGAGGGGATGTTTGTGGAGGAACTCGTGCAGGAAGGCGTCATCAGCGTCAGCGAGCGGACGGCCCACCGGGTCGAACTCAAGATGCTGAACGACCGGCATCCGTCGATCGTGCTCGAACGGGCCATGGCCGCCGGCGAGGATATCCACCGCTTCGAACGCGTCGAACCCTCGATGAACGATATTTTTGTCTCCGTGGTCGAAGGACAAGCCACCGCGCGAACGGCTTCCTGAGCACCTTCCGGCACGGCAGGGGACCGCCCCCGAACCCGTGCACCCGGACCCCGCCGCGTAAACGTCTGAACACGCCGTCAGCCTCGATGAAAAAGATCTGGATAGTACTGAAAAGCGAGTTTATACGGAGGGTGCGATCCACCTGGTTTATCGTGGGCACTCTGCTGGCGCCCGTGATCCTGATCGCGATGGCCATCCTGCCGGCGGTGATCGGGCTCGCCGCCTCCGAAAGCGAACAGCGCCGGATCGCCGTGATCGACGAGACGAGCGCCCTGTTCGACGGGCTGCAGCGGCACGCGGCGGACGGGTTTGTGTTCGTCCGGACCGAGTCGCCGCTCGACTCCCTGCGCGACGCGGTGGTCAAAGGGGTGTACAACGGCTACCTGACGCTGCCGGCCGGCCTGATGCAGGACGAGGGGGAGGCCGTGTATTATTCGGTGGAAGGCAGCGGCCTCTCGGGTGAGTCGCGCCTCGAACGCGCCCTCAGCCGGTCGCTGGAGGATTACCGGCTCGCGGAGAAAAACGTCTCCCAGGATATCCTCGACATCCTCGAATCCAGCATTCCGGTGCGCGCCGTCAAGCTGACCGAAGAAGGCGAGCAGGCCGACAGCGCCGCCTTCTATTCCATCCTGGGATACATCATGGGCTTCATCATCTACGCCGCGATGTTCATTTACGGGGCCTATGTGATTCAGGGCGTGCTCGAAGAGAAAAGCACCCGCGTCATCGAGGTGATGGTGTCGTCGGTACGCCCCTTTCAGATGTTGATGGGGAAGGTGCTCGGCATCGGCGCCGTGGGCCTCGTGCAGATGATCGCGTGGAGCCTGCTGATGCTCGGGGCGACCTTTTTCGCCGGCGGGATCGCGTCGATGTTCCTCAACCCGGCCGACCTCAACCTGCCCCTCGATGCGACGCAGGAGCAACTGCTCCAGGCGGCCGATTTTACGATCCCCCAGATCGCTCCGCGCGTCTTTATCTGGTTCGTCCTGTTTTTTATCGGGGGATATCTGCTGTATGCCAGCCTCTTCGCCGCCGTGTCGTCGGTCGTCGAGCAGCAGCAGGATGCCCAGGGCCTGCTCACGCCGATCTACGCCCTGATCATCATCCCGATCATGTTCATCGTGTTTTTCGTCGAAAGCCCCAACAGTACCCTGGCCACGGTGCTTTCCATGATCCCCTTCTTCTCGCCGATCCTCATGGTCGTCCGCGTCGCGGTGACGGAGGTGCCGTTCTGGCAGGTGGGGCTATCGTATGTGATCCTGATGGGCACGTTCCTCGGCGCCATGTGGCTCAGCAGCCGCATCTACCGCGTAGGCATCCTGATGTACGGCAAGAAGCCGCGCATCAAGGACCTGATCCGGTGGGTCCGGTACGAGTGAAGGGTTTCGGGTTCCAGGTTTGAGGTTCAAGGTTCAAGGGGCTTGAGTGAGAAGCCCTTGAACCTTGAACCTCAAACCTGGAACCCTTCCCCCCCGCCTGCCTAGAAGGATACAAGGCCCGCCGATTCTGTCCCATCCCCCTTACCGGGCGTTCCCGATGCGATCTACCGGAGCTGTGATCCGTGTGTTGCTGGTGGTGCTGGTCGCGTGGCTTTGCGCGCCGGCACCCGGGACGGCTCAGTATTTTCGGTACGGCAAAAACAAGGTGCAGTATGCCGAACTCACCTGGTCGTATCTCCAGTCGCGGCATTTCGACATCTACTATTACGAAGGCGGGCGCGACCTCGCGGATTACACGGCGCACTTCGCGGAAGAGGCCTACGAACATGCCCGCCGGCTCCTCCAGATCGAGATCAACGGGCGCATCCCGATCATCGTCTACCAGAGCCACAACGACTTCGTGGTGACCAACGCGGTCGACCTGCCTACCTTCTCCGAAGGCATCGCCGGCGTCACCGAGCCGTACAAGAACCGCATCGCCATCCCCTTCGTGGGCGACTACCGCCAGTACCGCCAGACGCTGCACCACGAACTGGTGCACGCGATGCTCAACGACTTTTTCTACGGCGGATCGCTCCAGTCCATCATCCAGAATAACATCCGCCTCCAGATTCCCCACTGGTTCAACGAGGGCCTCGCGGAATACGCGTCGGAAGGGTGGAGTTCGGACGCGGACGACTGGATGCGCGACGCCGTCGTGCACGACGATATCCCTCCGATGAAATACATCGGCGGCTTCGCCTCCTACCAGGCCGGCCAGGGCGTGTGGGATTACATCGGCGAGCAGTACGGCCGGGAACGCATCGCCGAAGTGTTGCAGCGGCTGCGCCTCTCGCAATCGGTGGAGGCCAGCTTCAAACGCGCGACCGGCCTGTCGCTCGACGAGCTGTCCGAACGCTGGCACCGCGCCCTCAAGCAGGTCTATTTTCCCGAACTCGCCGCCCGCGAGGACGTCAACGACTTCGCGCGGGCGATCATCACGACGGCGAACGGGGGCTTCTACAACACGAGTCCGTCCCTCTCGCCGCAGGGGGATCGGCTGGCGTTCATCACCACGCGCAACGGGCTGTTCGACGTCTACATCGCGGACGCCAACGAAGGGACCATCGAGCAAAAACTGGTGGATGGGCAGACCAGCGCCGAGTTTGAGAGCCTGCGGATTCTGACGCCCGGCATCTCCTGGAGCCCGGACGGCCGGCACATCGCCCTCGCCGTCAAGAGCGGACCGACGGACGCCATCGCGGTGATCGATGTGGATACGCACGACGTGATCCACTACCGCGTGCCGGGCGTCGATCAGATCATTTCCGTCGCCTGGAGCCCCACCGAGCAGCAGATCGCCTTCGAGGCATCGGTCGACGCCCAGAGCGACATCTTCGTCCTCGATCTCGATACGCACGAGACGATCAACTACACCGACGACCTGTTCAGCGATCACGAGCCGGCGTGGAGCCCGGACGGCCGCTCCCTCGTCTTCCACAGCGACCGCGGCTCCTACACGCGCCTCGGGCAGTTCGAGGCCGGCGCCTTCGCGATGCAGGAGCACGATTTCGGGCAGTACGATGTCTACCTCCTCCCGCTCGGGGCCGACGAGGCGGAACGCCTCACGTTCAACGAGCTCTGGGACGATCGGAGCGCTAAATTCGGCGAGGATTCCACGCGGGTGCTGTTCATCTCGGATCGCAACGGGATCTTCAACCTTTACGAAAAAAACCTCGTCTCGGGCCTGGTGCGCCCGCTCACGAACGCGCTGAACGGCATCACGCAGGTGTCCCTGTCGGCGGACGGCGGCACGGCGGCGCTGATGAGCCTCGAAAGCGGCCGGCCCCAGCTCTACGTGCTCAAGAACCCCTTCGATCGCGTGTTGCCCGAGGCCAACCTGACGCCCAACGTCTGGGCGCAGCGCGTCGTTCAGGAGACCCTCACGCCGGCGCCGGCCATCGCCCTGGCGCCGGACGGCCTGCGGCTCGCCAACCCGTTTCTCCGCGACGCGACCGACGGCACCGCCTTCACCCGGGCGACGTCGCGCACCGATGACTTCCTCGCGTCGCGGCTGCTCATGCTCGCCCGCGACGACGCCGATGCGCAAAACGACAGCCCGTTCTCCGTCGACGCCGAGTGGGACAGCTCCCGGTACGGGAACGTCCGCGTGGATCTGCGCGACTACATCTTCAGCGCCAACGCCGAAGACCAGCAAGCCGAGGAACTCGACTATCTCATCAATCCCTTTACGCCCCACGGGAATGTGGATGTCGACGGCCGCTACAAGCCGCGCAAATACAAGCTGCGCTTTTCGCCCGACCTCGTGTACGGCGCCGCCGGCTACGACGCGCTCTTCGGCGTCCAGGGGATCACGCAGATCATCTTCAGCGACATGCTCGGCAACCACCGCGTGCTGGTGGCCTCCAACCTGCTCGTGGATCTGCGCAACTCGGACTACATGATGTCCTATGTCTACCTGCCGAAGCGGGTGGACTGGGGCGGATCCGGGTTCCACGTTTCGCGGCTGCTGCCCGACTTCGCCCGGCGAACCATCTACCGGTACCGCCAGTATGGCGTCAGCCTGACGGCGTCCTATCCCTTCGACAAGTTCCGCCGGGTCGATGTCGACCTCTCGGTGGTGGGCGTGAGCCAGTCGGACATCGTGGAGCCCTCCGCGCCGGCCCTGACCCGCGCGCTCCTCCATCCCTCCGTGATTTTCACCCGCGACGTCACCACGCCCGGGCCGCTGGCGCCTCTGGAGGGATCCCGGTTCTCGGTGAGCCTCGCCGGCAGCCCGTTCGGCCTGTCCGGCGAAACCGTCCGGTTCGTCACGCTGCTGGGCGACGCGCGGACCTACGCCTCGATCGGGCAATCGCTGTACACGCTCGCCTTCCGCTTCTCGGGCGGTACCTCCATCGGGCCGACGCAGCAGCTGTTTTATACCGCCGGCCTCCAGAACTGGATCAACCGGCGTTTCGACGAAAACAACGGCTTTCCGATCGAGGACATCTCCGACTTCGTGCTGGCCACGCCGATCATGCCGCTGCGCGGCTACCGGATCAACGCGCTCAACGGCACCAACTTCGGACTGGTGAACGCCGAGTTTCGCTTCCCGCTCATCGCCGCGATCCTTCCCGGGCCGCTGCCGCTCCTCCCCCTGTACAACATCCAGGGCGCGGCCTTCCTCGATGCCGGCGCCGTCTGGGGCGGTCGCGGATTCGACAATCCGTTCGACCTGTACACCGTCGACGCCCAGGGCAAGCGCATCTTCGACGACTTCGCGCTGAGCACGGGCGTGGGATTGCGGACCATCTTCCTCGGTTATCCCCTGCGCTTCGATTTTGCCTGGCCGTACGACGGCCGGCGTTTCAAGCGGCAGAGCCTCAACTTCTCGATCGGGTTCGACTTCTGATCCATTCCGCGTCCTAAAGCACCCCGACGCCGCGCCGATACCCTGGCTAGCCCCACCCCCTCCACCAAGCCAGGGCTATCCCATGCCGAAGACCACCAACGGGTCGGCAAGCACATCTGCGGCCGCGCCGGAAGATGTGATGCTGTCCAGCCGATTCAGGGACCCGGAGCAGCGCCTGCTTTTTGCCCGCGCGCACCTGTTTCCGAATCGCATCGAATTCTCCGGAATCACCCTCGGCGGCGTGTACCGGAAGATGCTGCTGCTGGAGCAGGTCGAGCAGGTGGAGTGGCGCGCCGGCCAGATCCGCGCGGCGAATATGATCCTGAGTTTGCGCGACGGCAGCACGTTCAAGTTCTGGGTAAGCACCGCGGGGTTGTGGAAGTATCTGATCGATGCCAACATGCGCACGTTGTCGCGGCAACTGACGGCGGGCCGGGGCGCTTCCTCGTAGGCGCCGGCGTGGAACACGTATCGGTCAGCCGGATTCAATGTGCCCCAGTGCATATCACCGAATCCGGACCGAATCGCCGTGCAGACCACAATCAATCAGATCAATTCCGTCGAATTTGAGCTCGTCATCGACGCCCCCGCTCAGGAACTCGCGCCGCATGTAGAGGACGCGCTCCGCAAGCAGCGGAATCGGGTTCAGGTGAAAGGATTCCGCCCGGGCAAGGTGCCGATCTCGATGCTCAAGAAGCTCTATGGCGAGTCGCTCGTGATGGATGTGGTCGAGCGGTTTATCCAGAACGCGTTTCAGGATGAAGTGGTCGATCCCGGCGCGCACAAGCTCATCGGTTCGCCGGATCTCTCCGAACTCAACTACCAGCTCGATGGCGATCTCCATGCCGTGCTCCGTTTTGGCGTGCGCCCGGAGATCGCGATCGCCGATCTGTCGGGCGAGGAGATTCTGAAGCTCAAGCACGAGATCAAGCCGGAGGAGATCGAAACCCGGCTCCAGCGCATGCTCCTCGAGCAGGCCGAGCTGGAGGATCCGTCCGACGAGCAGGAGATCGGGAAGGAAGATTATATCGTGATCGACATGCAGCGGCTGGATCGCGCCTCGGGCACGCCGGTCGTCGGGTCGCGCGATGAGGACCTGTCGTTCTTCATGGACGACGAGCGGCTGCGCGATCAGCTGCGCGATGCGCTGGTGGGCAAAAAGGCCGGCGCCTCGTTCCGCGTCGAGCTGCCGGCCGAGGCCGACGACGAGGAAGCCGGCGCCGAGCCGCTGCTCGTCGGGCCGTCCGGCGAGAAGGTGGGCGGCGACGCCACCGATCCCTACGAGGTGACGGTGAAGAGCGTGCAGCGCCGCAAGATGCCCGAGATGGACGAGGCGTTCATCAAACGGGTCAGCAACGACCAGGCATCGACCGAAAGCGAGCTGCGCAGCCAGATCGAAAAACAGATCGAGACCATGTGGGAGCGGCAGTCGCGCGAGCTGCTCGAAGGCGAAATCGTGATGCGGATGCTCGATCTGCATGACTTCGAGGTGCCCGGTTCGGCCGTGGATATCTTCCTCGCGTCCTATCTCGAGGACATGAAACGCCGCAACGAAGGCCGGCTCCCCGAAGGGCTCGACCCCGCGACCTTCGCCGAGGCGAACCGCCCCGAAGCCGTGCGCCAGGCCCGCTGGATGCTCCTCCGCGACGCCGTCATCGATCAGGAGAAGCTGGAGGTGACCGAGGAGGACATCAACGCCTTCTTCGTGGAAATGGCCGGCGGCAACGAGGAGATGGCCGGCGCCTACCAGAAATACTACAAGGCCACCGGGATGGACAAGAACCTCGACCAGCAGCTGATCAGCAAGAAGGTGATCGATGTCCTCTCGGCCCGGTTCCGCATGAACGAGCTGGAGGCGGAGGCGTACGGCGAAGCGCTCAAGGCGCGCGACGCCCAGAAAAAAGCCGCTGCAGAGCCCCTGGGCGCCTGATCGCTCGCCCGCAAGATTCTTCGGTGTGGGTAGAACGGAGTTTGATCCGGGGCGTATGGATGAAAAAGAGCGCGCGTGTGGAGGTCATTCCGCCGGCGACGCTTTGAAATCGCAAAAAATGGACGATGTATGTTCAAAGCGTTCGATGGAGCCGTGCGGTTGACGTACCTCCTGAATCGTGCGTCATTGACCCTGTGCCATTTCCCTTCAACCGCATCGTGAAAGCGTAGATAGATTTATGGTCGACGATTTTCTCAAATTTACCAAAAGCCTGTCGATTCCGGGCGAGATCTACAGCGGCCCCTTCCGCGATCAGCCCATCAGCGGCCTCGTCCCCATGGTCGTCGAACAGACGTCGCGCGGCGAGCGCGCATACGATATCTTCAGCCGGCTGATGAAAGACCGGATCGTGATCATCGGTACGCCGATCAACGATCAGATCGCCAACCTCGCCGTTGCCCAGCTGCTCTATCTGGCGAGCGAAGACCCCGATCGCGACATCAACATGTACATCAACTGCCCCGGCGGCATGGTGTACAGCGGCCTCGCGATCTACGATACCATGCAGTTCGTCAACTGCCACGTCGCCACGATCTGTGTCGGCCTCGCGGCGTCGATGGGCTCGGTGTTGCTCGCGGCGGGCTCCCATGGCCGGCGCGCCGGGCTGCCCAACTCGCGCATCATGCTGCACCAGCCCTCCGGCGGCAGCCAGGGCACCGCGGCCGATATCGAGATCCAGGCGCGCGAGATCCTCTGGATCAAGCAACGCCTGTACGAGATCCTGGCCGACCACTCGGGCAAGTCGGTGGACGTCCTCAAGGAAGACTCCGAGCGCGACTACTGGATGAGCGCCGCCGAAGCCAAAGCCTACGGCCTCATCGACAACGTCCTCGAGCCCAGCAAAACCAAGGGCGGGACCGGGAAAAACGGGAAAGAGTGAGCGCGGACTGAGCGCAAATCGACTATCGCAAAAGGCAAATTGGAGTTCGTCCGCGACTTCGATTTGCCTTTTGCGTTTTACGATGTGCGATGATCAAGCGACACCGCGCCCACGATGATGGCGCCGATGATGATCTCCTGGACGAAATTGGGCACGCCAAGCATGTTGCACCCATTGCGGAGCACGGCCATGATGAGCGCGCCCACGATCGAACCGGTCGCGCTCCCCTCTCCGCCGTTGAGCGATCCGCCCCCGATCACGACGGCGGCGATGATATCCAGCTCCAGCCCCACGGCCGATGTGGGGTCGCCCACGGTGAGGTAGCTGTATTGCAGCACGCCGGCGACGCCCGTCAACAGGCCGCACAGGGTGTAGATGATGATCTTGAACCGGTCGACGGCGATGCCGCACAGTCGCGCCGTCTGCTCGTTCGAGCCGATGGCGTAGACGTACCGGCCGAGCAGGGTGCGGTTCAGCGTGAGCGCCGCGGCAGCCAGCACGATGAGGCAGATCCAGATCCCCGGCGCAAACACCAGCCACGACGGATCGGGGTCAATCAGCATCAGCCCGTTCAGCGCGTTCCGGGGTGTCGTAACCGTCTGCTCCTGCCCGATCCATTTGGCTACGCCTCGCGCGATCTGCATCGAACCCAGCGTCACGATGAAGGGGACGATCCGGAATCGAGCGACAAAGGCCCCGTTCAGCAGCCCGACCAGGCCGCCCGCGAGCACGCCGCCGGCCGCCGCCGTCAGCGCCCATCCCCAGCCGGGCGTGTCGCCGCCGGCGTTGATCAGATGCGCCACGACCACCGTCGACAGCGCAATCTGCGACCCCACGCTCAGGTCGATGCCCTTCGAAATGATGACGAACGTCATACCCAGCGCCGCGATGCCGATGATCACGCTCTGGGTGAGGATGGTCTTGAGATTGTAAAAGCTCGTGAACGCCGAGGGGCTCAGGACGGCGAACAGGATACATACGAAAACCAGGCCGGCGAAGGGCCCGAACGCGGTAAGGAGTCGTTTCATCGAGGTCTGACGCGTCGTCACGCGCTTCATCCGTCATCTGCGTACGGGCGAAGCATACGACGCGCGGCGATCAGAAACACGTCGCCGGCCGGCGTGCCCGGGGCAATCGCCTGCTCTTCAAACGTGAGCATCTCCCATACGCTTCTCGCGGCCACGGCGAGCATGCGATTGCCCTGCCGGCGCGTCTCACATCGACGTTCCGAAGTGTTGCTGGAGATACCGGTGGACGGCCTCGATTTCCTGGTCGGTAAAATGCGAAAACGCCATCGTCGGCATCAATTGAGCATTGAGCTGGCGACCGCCGGGCGCGATGCCGGTCCGGATGGCGGTCGCGAACTGGTCGAGCGGCCATGCGCTGGCAGCCGCCAGCGAGGGCGGCGGCGGGGTTCCGGGTTCGAGCGCCGGTCCGCCCCCCAGGTCGTCGCCATGGCAGTAGGCGCAGAGCGAGTCGATGATATATTCCCCGTACTCGGGTGTGGCTCCCTCCGGCGGTGCGGCTTTCCGCGCAGGTTGGGTGCGGACTTCCATCGCGATGTCGAGAGCCCCCGCTCCCAGCAGCACGTTCCCGAGCGGCCGGATTTCGCGCGCCGGCAACTCGTTATCCACCGGGGGCATCGACCTGACATAGGCGATCAGTGCGGCCGCGTCGGTGTCGCTGAGGTGGTGAAACGCGCGCGCCGGCATGATGAGGAGGGCGGTTCCGTTCGGCCGGACGCCGTACCGGATGGATCGGTCCCAGTCCGAGATGCTGCGGTAGCTGGCGGCGACGCCCCCTTTGCCCGACGTCAGGTTCGGCGCAACCATGCGGAACGGCGGCGCATCGGCGAAAACCTTCCCCTCCAACGCCTCGCCGTGGCAATCGTGACAGACGCGGGTCTGCGCGATGTGCAGGCCGCGGGCCAGCGTGGCGGAATCGGAGGGGGCCGACTCCAGGAGGCCCGTCACCTCAAACCGCTCCATGGCCTTGGATTTACCGGACTGCATCAGCATGAAACCGGTGATGGCGACGAGAACCAGTGCGACAGCGACAACAATCCCCACCCACTTCAACAGCTTTTTCATGGCGGTATCGAGTGACCTTTCAGATGAGTAAACAGAGCGCGTGCCGGGGTGCAGGACCCGGAGCGATGCGAGCAAATATCAGTGCACTATAGGATAGATGCAAGGCAGTGGCCGAAAAGCCGGCATCAACGAACGAACGTGTCCCGTTCGGCCGCAACCGAGTCGGGCGAAATGGACCGGCTGAACTCGGCGCTGGACAGCCGGCCCATCTCGTCGAGAGCCCGATCGTAAAATTGGATGGCCGCGTCGCGATGATGTCTGGCCCGATCGCCGGCGCCCACCTCCCGGCTCAGCGCTGCGTGCACGCGGGCGGTTTCTACATAGGTTGTCGCCAGGCTTTCTCTGCCGATGGCGTTGCCGGGATCCTGGGCGACGGTCCCGCGGAGCCGTTCCAGCGCATCCTGGCAGTACGCGAGCGCGCGCGCCGGCTGGCCGGCGTCGTAAAAGAAGGTGCACAGGGATCGCTGGGTATTGGCGAGGGTGTTGCCGGCTTCCGCGTGGTCCGGGTCCAGCGCGAACAAGGTTTTCTTGAGGGTAAGCGCTTCCTGGAAATGGCCCAGGGCGAGGTCCGTCTCGCCAAGGCTACGATAGACGCTGCCGAGCGCCTCATGAACGATGGCGATGCCGCGCAGCCCCTGGATGTTGGTGGAGTCGGAACGTGCCAGGTCCTCCGCCAGCGCGAGCGAGCGACGGAGTGCGTCGATGCCGGCCTCGGTCTGGCCGAAGTCGATGTACAGGTTGCCGAGTTTGTATACGCACGCTTTGAAGCTCGACAGAATGCGCGGATGGTTGGGGAAACGTCGGTCGAGATTCGCGAGAAGCGGACACCCGTCGCGCGCCAGGAGTTCGAGTGCTTCCGCCTTGGCGTCGCTCCAGGTGAGGCCGTCGACGCGATAAGAAACGGCCCGCCATCGGTCGATACCGAGGCCGATGTGGTCAGGATGCCGGCGTACGGCGTCCTCCAGGATCTCGTCGGCGAGGTCGAGCTGTGCCAGGCCCTCTGCCACGCGGCCAGCCCAGATGAGCCACCACCCCAGTTCGCTCTGAATGCGTCCGATGTCCAGCCGGATCGTGGTGTTTTGCGGTGCGATGCCGGAAAGCGAATCAAGGATGGTGAGCGCGCGCGTGCTGGATGCGATGGCGTCGATGTTCGCGCCGCCCCAGGACTGTACGACGGCGAGGCGGCCGAGGCTGACGGCCAGGGCCTGCCGGACGCCGGCGTCTTCCGGATGGATCGCCGCCAGTTCGGTGTGCAGGCGGACCGACTCCCGGTAGCTTGCGGTGGCTGCGTCGAGATCGCCGAGGTTTGGGAAATGCGGGTCGCCTTCGATTTCGCCGACGCGTAAGTAGGCTTCGGCGAGTTCGGCTTGGAGCGACGCATCGCCGGCCGATTCACGCAGCAGGCTGTCCAGGTAGATGCGGGCGTTGGCCACGAGGAGCCGGCGCGCGGGGGTGGCGCCGGGCAGGTCGCGGATGGCGTCGTGGAGGTCGAAAAGGAGGGTGTTGGCCAGTGATCGGACATCGTTGAACCGGCGTTCGGCGCGGTCGCGGGCCACGTCCGCCGCGCGGGCAAGGTGCCATGTCGTGACGATGCCGGCCATGAGCGCCAGCAGGGTGAGCGCGGTAGCCAGCACGGCCGCGCGATGCCGTCGGACGAACGTCGACGCCCGGTAGCTGAACGTATCCGGCCGTGCCGAGATCGGCAACTTGCGCGT
>JAWKNW010000032.1 GCA_041391505.1 Rhodothermales bacterium | reverse complement strand
TCGACCCCGCGTCGTGGACGAAACATCCGGAGCCGGTTTTTGCCTCCGCGCCCGGGGCGCACGCCGCCGGCCATAACTCGTTCTTCACGTCGCCCGACGGCTCGGAGGACTGGATTCTCTACCACGCCAACCCCGAACCCGGTCAGGGCTGCGGCGGCCGAAGGTCGCCGCGGATGCAGCGGTTTGACTGGGACGCCGACGGCATGCCGCGCCTGGGCGCCGCGCTGACGCCCGGAGACACACTCGCCGGTCCGGCTGGCGAATGACCCGGTCAGTCCGGCACGTGCACCAGCTTGCGCGTGTACTGCCGGCCAGCCGCGCGGAGGTGCAGGACGTACACGCCCCCCGCCAGCCCCGAGGCATCGACGCGCAGCTCGTAGATACGCCCCGGCGCGGCGCGCTCCTCGAAGAGTCGCATCACCGATTGCCCTAGCATGTTGTACAGCGTCAGCGCGACGGGTCCTTCGGCGTCGACCGCAAAACGAACCGTCGTTTCGTTTGCGAACGGGTTGGGGAAGGGCGCTTCGAGCCCGGCCTCGGGGACCGGGGCTTCCTCGCTGACGGTTACACCGGTGGCGGGGTAGAGCCGGTCCGACGGGATGGGAGCTTCCGATCCGCCGGGCGGCGTCCAGAGCAGCCGCGCGACGGCCTCGCCGCCGTGTTCGTAGTACTCCATCTTCAGGTTGTACCGGCGGCCGGCCTCGAGGTCGATCGCCGCATCGAAGCGCGTGGGTTCCTGGTCGAGCCAGTTGTCGATCAGCAGCACATCGTCCACCCAGAGGCGGACGCCGTCGTCCGTGAGCGTGGAAAAGGTGTAGGTGCCGCTGACGTCCGCGGCGACCTGGCCGGTCCAGCGGACGCTGAAGTTGTCCGGACGCATGCCGTCCACCGGCGGCCCGTCGCCCCAGTCGAAGTCGATGGTCGGGTCGATGCGCGTGATGCTGAATCCGGTAAAATCCGGACCGTTGTAGTAGACGCCCTGCACACCGGACAGCGTTCCGCCGACCAGGATAAACCCGGTCTTTTCGGCGATGGCGACGCCCCGTTCGCCCGTCACGCGGAGGCGGACGGTATAGAGCCCTTCGCTGGAGAAGGTGTGGGTTGGATGCTGGACGCCGCTTTCGCCGCCGTCCCCGAAGTCCCACTGCCACGCGGACGCGCCCGGCACGGTCGAGGCCTCCGTGAACCGAACGGTGAGGGGGGCATCGCCCGAGGTGACGTCGGCGCTGAAGTCGGCGTCGCCGGCGTACTGGAGGCGGAGGATGTTCGCGCCGCTCGCGGTCGGGTCGGCGCTGAAGTCCTTGTACAGGTCCGAGAAATAGAGCCCGTCCCGCCCGGCGGTGAGGGCGGCGGCGGAGGCCTTGCCGCTGCCGGTGTACTCGGCGATCGTCTGGGGGCCGCCGAAGAGGGCGCCGGCGGCGTCGAGGTCGAATCGCACGATGCGCTTGCCGTTGTCCTGCGGCCCGGAGGCCCAGGTGGCGCCGGACTCGGTGACGAAGGCATCCCCGAAATAGGCTTCCGGGAAGCCGCTGCCGGCGTAGGTCTCGGGTTCGATGAACGCGATGTTGACGGGGGCGTGGGGCGGCGTCCAGTTGTAGAGCGCGCCGGTGGTCAGGGTCTGGTCGTTCCCGTTCCATCCGTACGACTGGCCGGCTTCGATGCGCGCGAACCGGTCGTTGGCGTCCCCGCCGTTTTCGACCGTGTACAACGCCCCGTCCGACGTGCGCCAGCGGCCCCCGAAGGGGTTGCGGAGGCCGTAGGCGTAGATGTAGTCGGTGGCGGTGATGCCGTCCGAGGCGTCGTAGAACGGGTTGTCCGCCGGCGCGCTGCCGTCGAGATTGACGCGCAGGATCTTGCCGCGGAAGCTGGTGAGATCGAGCGCCGTCTCGGCCCGGAAGCCGTCGCCCATGTTGACGTACAGCTTGCCGTCCGGGCCGATGGTGAGGGTCGAGATGAAATGCGACTGGCCCTGCCGCTCGTCCGGCATGTCGAGTACCGTGGTGATGGTCGACGCGGTGCGGCCTCCGTCGGCGCTGGCGAGGCGGATGACTTTCGGAAACTGGGTGCCGCTGCGCGGATTCGGGTCGTAGAGTACGCCGGCGAGGAGGTCGCCGTTGGCGGGGTCGATGACGATGCCGGCCAGGCCCTGCTCGCCCGAGCCCGGAAAGAGCCCCGACGGCGTGTAGTTGAGCAGATCGGTCGCGAAGTCGCTCACCGTGCCGTCCCGCGAGACGACCTTGATCGAGCCGTACAGTTCGGAGACGTAGAAATACGGCGCATCCGGCGCCGTTCCGGGGTTGGGCACGAACGCCACGTTCACCGGCAGCCGGAAGCCCGTCGCCACCGGCACGATGTTGAAACCGGGCACCATCACGCTCCAGGCGATGGGCGCGCCCCGGGCGAGGTCGGAGAAGTCCGGCGTCTCCTCGCCGGGGTCCGCGAGGTAGGTGCTGCCGCTGGCGGCGACCCAGAACGCGGCAGACTGTCCCGGCGCGAGGCTGATGTCGGGGAGATAAAGCGTGCGGTCGGCGCCGTCGTGTTCGGTGACGGTGAGGCGAGACGCCGGCAGCGTCAGGTTTTCGGAGCCGCTCGTCGCCACGACGCGCACGGCGGCATGCTGGGGCAGCTCGGGGGCGATTTCGACCTCGTTGCCGCTCGCGCCGCCTCGGATCGCCAGCAACAGCGCGCCGCTGGCCTGTTCGAGCCGGAGGGCGGGAGGTGTCGCGCCGGCGGGCAGGGCGATGGGCGCTCCAAAATCATCCGACCAGAAAGGCGGCGGATTCTCCGCGAAGCCGTCGGCCTCGATCGGAAAGATCAGCGCCGGCGAACCGGTCTGGAAAAAGCGCTCGCTGTAGTCGCTCCACAGGCCACTACTATCCCGGAAGCGGACGCGCAGCCGGTAGGCGGTGTCGTAGCGCAACTCCGTCTCGCCGAACAGCGCGCCCTCGAACGACCCGTCGCCAAAATGCGTATGCACGCGTTCCAGGCCGCCGATGCACGAGGTAAACCAGACGCGTTCGTCGGGCGTTTGAGACCAGATCTCCCAGTCGGTGCAGTCGTGCTCGTCGCCGTCCGCATCCACCATGTTCTGCGTTTCCATGTGCACGTCGAACGGGTTGACGACGTGACCGTCGCTGCTCGGTTCGGTGATGACGGGCGGTTCGGGCGGTGTTTGCGCGAGAGCCGGCGCATGAATGAGCAGGATGCCGGCCAGGCTGACGCCGAGGCGAAAGAAAGAACGGGAAGGTCTCATGGCTTCACCGGATGGGTTCCGAGAAGAAGGAGGATCGTGGCGAAGACATGACCTCTTTTCCCGTGTTATTCGCGGCGAGACGGGAAAGGATTTCGTAGTCTTCGGGCTCTTCGTCGCGAACTTGATGCCATGACACCCATCAGGCTCTGAGTCCGAGCGTTTTTTTACTGCGCGTATGATCAGTACTCGTCCCATTCGATCGTTATCCCTGTATTTCGGGCTTTTTTGCGTCCTGGTGTCCGCCTGTGACACCTCGCCGCCGCCGCCGTCGGGCGGTGAGGCGCTGGCGCGCACCTATTGCGGATCCTGCCATGTTTATCCCGAACCCGCCCTGCTGAGCGTGTGGAACTGGGGCAACGTGCTGCCGGACATGGGGAGCCGGCTGGGGGTTTATCCGGTGATCCCGCGCGACACGCTGGTGCGGCTGATCGACTGGGCCGGCGTCGATCCGGCGTCCATCTACCCCGAAGAAGCGCGGCTCACCCGCGCGCAGTGGGATTCGCTCGAAGCCTTTTACCTCGAGCACGCGCCCGACACCCTGCTCACGCCGGCACGCGGCACGCCCGTCGCCGTCGAGATGCCGGCGCCGTTCGTGCTGCGCGCGCCCGATTACCGGTTCGACAAGCCGTTCACGATCCTGACGCGCATCCAGGCCAGCCCGCCGCTGTTTTACGTGGGCAACTACGGCCGGCCGAACAGCACGCTGATGGTCATCAACGGAAAGGGACAGGTGCTGTTCGACTGGAAGATCGACGGCGCGCCGGTCGACGTGCACTGGGACGGGCAGCGCCTCTACGTCCTGCTGGTCGGGCTCGGACCCGAGCCGACGGAAGCCGCGCTGGGGTCGATCTACGTCCTCACCGGGCCGTCCAGGCCGCCGGTCGCCTTCATCGAGGGGCTCAAACGCCCCGTCGACATGGCCGTGGCGGACCTGTCGGGCGACGGGCTCGACGACTTCGTGATCGGCGAGTTCGGCCACCAGGTCGGGTCGCTCGTGTGGTACGAATCGAACCGGGAAGGCGCGATGACGCGGCACGTGCTCAGCGAGATGCCGGGCGCGGCGCACGTCGAGATCGCCGACATGGACGGGGATGGGCGGCAGGATATCGTGGCGCTGATGGCGCAGGGCGACGAAGGGATCGACATCTACCACAACGCCGGCGGCGGCCGGTACGAGGCGAAGCGGGTGCTCCGGTTTCCGCCGGTCTATGGATCCAACAGCTTCCAGCTGGCCGACGTCAACGGCGACGGCCGGACCGATATCCTCTACGTCAACGGCGACAACGCGGACGCGACGCACGTTCCGAAACCCTACCACGGGCTGCGCCTCTTTCTCGCGAACGCGGCCGGCGGCTACGACGAGCGCTGGTTTTTCCCGATGCACGGCGCCATCGCCGCCCGCATCGGCGACTTCGACGCCGACGGCGACCTCGACATCGCCGCCATCTCGGCGTTTCCCGACTATCTGAACGCTCCGGGAGAGAGCTTCATCTACCTCCGCAACCGCGGCGACCTCACGTTCGAGGCAAGCACCTTCCCCGATGCGCAGCGCGGCCGATGGCTCACCATGGACGCCGGCGACTACGATGCCGACGGCGACATCGATCTGATCCTGGGTTCCAACATCGGGTTTGCGCCCGAAGGCGATACGACGGGGTTGTTCGACCGGTGGCAGGAAGAAGCGCCGTCCTTTCTGATGTTGCATAACAGCCTCGATCCGCCCGCTCCCGGGAATAAGTAGCGATGCGGGCGGTCCAACGGATGTGCGGGGCCACTGGCCGGGTGCGTGGTAACCGGCACGGGTTTATACAGGAGGAATACCGATGCGAACACAGCGATCGATACGGCTCGCGCTGGCCGGCGCGGCCCTGCTCGTTGCCGGCTGCAGCGCCTTGTCGCCCGGCGAGACCCAGCCGCTCGCCATCCATCTCCAGGGCGGGTACGAGGCGGACGACGTCGAAGTCTGGGTAGACGACGACGTCGTGTTCCGAAGCCGGATCACCACCAACAACGTGCTCGGGCTCGCGCAGGAAGTCGAGATCGAGCGGAAAGAAGGGCGCCATATCGTCACGGTGCGCGTCAACGGCGAGACGACGGGCACCCGGTCCATCCTCCTCCGAGCGCCATTGTTCGTGGGGATCAGCTACAACGAGGCGGAGGACCGCATCCTGTTTGTCGTGAGCGAAGAAGGGTTCGTGTATTTCTGATGAGGTAGGGTGCGAACCGTTCGGGGTGGCTATCTTTGCGGCGTGTTTCCTATCGCCTGTGCTATGAAATCGTTCGTCTCGGCCGCCGCCTTCGTTCTGCTCGTCATGCTCGAACCCTGTACGCCTCCGGATGCCGCCACGCAGGTCGACGCCCTGTTCGAGGCCTACGCCGGCGCCGACACGCCGGGGCTCTCCGTGCTGGTCATCAAGAACGGCGAGGTGCGGTATCGCAAGGCGTTCGGGATGGCGAATCTGGAAGAGGCTGAGTCGGCCACGCCGGCGACGAACTACCGCCTGGCTTCCGTGACCAAACAGTTCACGGCGATGGCCACGCTGATGCTGGTGGAAGAGGGACGCCTGTCGCTGGATACCCGCCTCACGGAGCTTTTCCCCGACTTCCCGCCGTACGGGCACGCCGTCGCCGTCCGCCATCTCCTGAGCCACACCTCCGGCCTGCTCGATTACGAAGACCTGATCCCGGATTCGGCCACGGTCCAGGTACGCGACCGCGACGTGCTGGCGTCCATGACGCGTCAGGATTCCACCTATTTCGAGCCCGGCTCCCGGTTTCGGTACAGCAACACCGGGTACGCGCTGCTGGCGATGATCGTCGAGACCGTATCCGGGCAGCGATTTGCCGATTTCCTGCACGATCGCCTGTTCGTTCCCCTCGGCATGACGGGCACGGTAGCGTTCGAGGAGGGCGTGTCCACGGTTTCGCACCGGGCGTACGGGTATACGCAGGCCGGCGCCTCCTTCGTGCGCAACGATCAGAGCCTCACGAGCGCCGTCCTGGGCGATGGCGGCATCTATTCGTCGGTGGACGATCTGTACGCCTGGCACCGGGCGCTGGACGGCGGCAAGCTCGTCCGCCCCGGGTTGATGGAGCAGGTGTTCATGCCGGCTGAAAACACGCAGCACGACGGGGCCGGCTACGGCTACGGCTGGTTCGTCGGCCGGTACGACGGCCGCGCGTCGGTGTGGCACACCGGCAGCACGGTCGGCTTTCGCAACGCCGTCGAGCGCTTCCCTCGGGAGCGGCTCACCGTGATCGTCCTGTCCAACCGCGACACCGAGGTGCACGATCTGTTGCGCCGGGTGGCGGACGTGTTCCTGGCGGAGCCGTCCTGAGCGCCGGTGTTAAAAAAACGAGCGAGGGTACGCCATGACATTGTCATACCCCCTCCCGAACTTGCGACCCTTCACCACATCTATCCCGAGCATTCCCCTTAACCCATGAAAAATCCCGTAGAAGCCCTGCTCGAGTGGTACGACCACATTCAACAGGATCATCGCGCCGAGATCGCGTCGCTCATCTTTTCCCGCCTGCCGAACCTCGAGTACGAGGTGAAGGAGGAGGTGGTCGAAAGCGACTTCCGGATCTGGCTGACGGAAGAGACCAAGACGGAGCGGATCATCGGTCAGCTGCTCACCGTGCGCGGCCTGATCGGCTATCTGATGGAGGTGCGCGGCAATCCGCTGTCGTGGAATTATTCGATGGACGCGTTCCTGGGCGTGCTCAACGACGACGACGAAAACGAGCGGTCGAAAGGCTATGCGCGCGACCGGTTGCTGGAGCTGCCGAAGCAGAAAGGCGAGTGGCTCGAGACGGCCGCCACGTGGCGCAAGCTCAACCGGCAGGTGTTGTCCGACAAGGCGTTGCACGACTGGGAGCGGCTGAATATCATGCAGGAATCGATCTGAGGCGACCGGCGCGTGTGGCGCGCGGGCCATCCGGGAACGGAACATGAAATGACCGTTTGCATTCGCTTGAAATGCCGTGTACCTGTCATTTCAACATGAGTAGGATGTTACGTTATTTGACGCTGCTGGCGCTCGTCTTCGCCGCCTGTGGGCCGTCGGGCGATGCCGATACCCGGGCCGCCGATCAGTCCGCCATGGAACTGTTTCTGCTTGCCGGCCAATCGAACATGGCCGGCCGGGGCGATGTCGAGACGCAGGACCGGCTGCCCGATCCCCGGGTGCTGATGTTCACGCAGGAGGGGGAGTGGAAGCCGGCGGTGGATCCGGTCCACTTTGACAAGCCGATCGCCGGCGTGGGCCCGGGGCGTTCCTTCGGCCTGGCCGTCGCGGAGAAAACGCCCGGCGTCGTCGTCGGCCTCATCCCGACCGCCGTCGGTGGATCGCCGATCTCGACCTGGCGTCCCGGCGCGCGGGACGACGCCACGAACACCCACCCCTACGACGACGCGATGCGTCGGCTCGCACAGGCCAGGCAACGGGGCGAACTCAAGGCCGTGCTCTGGCACCAGGGGGAAAGCGACAGCCAGGAAGCCCTCGCGCCCCTGTACAAGGAGCGTCTCGCGGAGCTGATCGCGCGGTTCCGGGACCAGACCGGCAACCCGAACCTTCCGTTCCTGATCGGTCAGATGGGGCGGTTTCCGGAGAAGCCCTGGACCGAGGCCTGGACCGAGGTGGATCGCGCCCAGCGCGAACTGGCCGCCGAAATCCCCGGCGTCGCGTTCGTGCCGTCGGACGGCCTCACGCACAAGGGAGATACGCTGCATTTCGACACCGCCTCGGCGCGTGAGATGGGGCGTCGATACGCCGAGGCCTATTTCAAGCTGATCGAGCGACCCTAGCCCGAAAGACCCCATGATGCAGGACGTCCGCTTCGCTTCGGTCGAGGCGTTTCTCGCCTACCTGCCGGCGGACGAGCGCGCCATCGTCGATCGGCTTCGCGCCGTGGTGCGCGAGACGGTCCAGGAGGCCGAGGAGCGGCTGTCGTACAATGTGCCGTATTACCGCCGGCACAAGGACATCTGCTTCATCTGGCCCGGTTCGGTGGCCTGGGCCGGTAAGACGAAGCAGGGCGTCATCCTCGGCTTCACGCAAGGCATACGGATGAACGATCCGCACGGGTATCTGGATCTGAGCGGCCGCAAACAGGTGGGCATGCACGTCTATCACGACGTCTCCGAAATCGATGCTCCCCTGGTGGCGGACTATCTCGCCGAGGCCGTGCGCGTCGACGAACAAGGGGCCGCTGCGCGGGCGCAGGGCCGAAAAGGGGCCGCGTAATTTGCGCAAATTCGTACGGATGTAACAATGCGTGCTTTTGAGATCGACGCGCGCGGAGTACCTTCGGCGTGTCGGTACGTCACTCAAGCTCAACAAGAGAACCGTATGAAAATCGTGCAGCGTTACAGTGTTCTGCTCCTCGCTTCCCTGTCGCTCGTCGGCTGCTACCATGCCCGCATCGATACCGGGCTGGCGCCGTCCGCGCAGGTGGTCGACATCCCGTTCGCAACCAGCTGGATCTACGGCCTCGTGCCGCCGGCGGCGGTCGACGGCGCCAAGGAATGCCCGAACGGGGTGGCGATCGTCGAAACCGAACTCAGCTTCGTCAACTCGCTGGTCGGCGCCATCACGTTCGGCATTTTCACGCCGATGCACATCAAAGTCACCTGCGCCAGCGGCTCGATGGGCATGCTGGAAAGCGACTCGGATGAAGTGCTGGTCAGCCATGCCGGCAGTGCGTCCGACGTGCGCGAAGCCGTGGGCCAGGCGGCCGAAACGGCGGTGCGCGAGGGCAAGCCGGTGTATCTGCACTTCGAATAATCGGGCTATCCGGCACGGATCGGTCGCCGCGGCGACGGTCCTCGTTTCAGACGGCCAGGCGAGCGATCTCCTGGCCGTCTCTTTTTACCCGGCTCGCACCCTTACATCCTATTGTTGCGGCATTTATGTTAGCTTGAGAAACTGTTGAGAAATAAAAAAGAGTTGTCTTCCTGAGCCCCCGACGCTTGCGACGGGGTTGTCGAAAGCCCGCCCCCGCGAACGCGGGAGGACCTCCCGAATCACTCGCGCATGGCTCCCATGAGCGTCTCACGGTGGTTCGAGAGGTCCTTCATCACGCCCACCGCAAGCGGAGGGCGGTTCAGGATGACACACCGAGAAGGATTTTTGAAAATCCCAACCGTTTCTCATGCTCTCAAGTTCTTATGCCCATCGTGTTGTGCTATGCAGCGAAGGCCGGCGCAGCCCTCATCACATCCCAAGAAACGCACCGCCGACCGACTGCGCAACCGTCCACGCCTTCGTCTGCATCAGCGATGGGTCAGGACACATGACCCGGCGAGGCGTACTCGTGTACGCTCGAAATGACAGGCCACACCACGTTAGCTAGCGCGCGAGCCATACGAATGCGGCGAGTACCAGAAGCAGAACCGCCGGCGCGCACACGAAGGCGGGGATGAAATAGAGGGCCCAGATCGTGTCGATGCGAACGACAGCGGGATTCCCGGGGTCGTAGACGACCGGAAGGGTTCCGTCGCTGCCGACGAGCGATGCGGCCAGCGAGCCGCCAAACGCATCGGCCAGCTGGACTTTCCGAAGGCCGCCTCCGTCAAGGCGAAGTTCGACCGTGAAGCGATCCACGCCTGCGGATGAAGTGGCCGTGTCATGGCTGTCGACGCTCGCATCGGATAGAACAACGACCTTAGCCCGGACATGGCGTGCCCGGCGCACAAAGCGCGCGGTCCGTATCGCCAATGCCGCTCCAAGCACGAAGAGCGACAAGACAGTCATTACGAATATGGATGCGCCGGACATGGGCGGCTGTATGGGCTAAGGGGAAGCTACAGGGCGCGACGAAGGCGCGTCCCAATGACTGGAGAGCGCGGCGTTTAGGCGCGCAATCGACTATCGCAACGATTCCATCTACACGCCTTCCTCCAGCGCTTTTTTGTGGGCATAGGGCGCAGGGCGATCACTTGTGGAAGTCTCCGGTACAACCGGGGCAGTTCAGTCCGCCGGTATCCCCGGTGGTGACGATGATCGAGTCGCAGCCGGCGTGGTAAATCCTCGTGCCGCGGGAATGTCGGTGCCTCTTTGCGGGCGCTGTGCTTTACAGCGGGGCGTATACATTGAGAAGCACAGGCCCTCGGTAATCGCCCGACCGAACGCCTGGTTATGTATTTATTGCTCGATTATTTCTGAGTAGCCCGAAGACCTGTCACCGGACAACCATTGCCACGCTTCTTTGAACCTGATCTTGCCGTCACCCGTGAACTCAGGTGTTGACAGACATGTGCCCATCATGAGTTCACCGCGTTGATTCACGTGGTGATACCGCATGTCGAGCTGGCCCGACGCCAGTACGTTGGCCACAAGATGGCCTTTGACAATGTCGCCACCTTCATACTCAGCCCAGACAACGCGTGCTTTCTGATGGTAGTAAAACACGGTATCAGCACCTACTTCGCCATTTTCTGTATTTGTGACAGACCGAAATATCTTTCCTTCGAGGTTAAATTCCATACTGCTTTGTATGATGCGTAACGTGCACTTCCGCGGCGAGCGCACAAATGGGTGCGGTTGCATGCCTCGACAGACCCCTGGCGGTGACGGTGTCGCAGCCGGCGAGGTAGACGCCGCAGCGGGTAAAGTGAACGTGGCTAGACAACCAGCGCTTTCATCTCGGGGTAGTGGTATACAGCGCTCTCGGAAGGCGTGTCCAGCGCACACGCGACCATGGCCCGGGCGATCTCGGTTGTTCGGATGGGACGAAATCGCGCCGGCGTGAGCGGTGCAAGGAGCGACGCGGCCATGGAGACCAGGCGAGGCGTGTGCTGGGAACCCAGGATGGTAGATGGCCGGAAGATGCTCACAACGGCGGGACCTTGCTTCAACACGGCGGCTTCCGCCTCTCCCTTGACCCGGGCGTAGCGGCTCATGCCGGCAGCGCCCGAGCCGGTCGTACGCGCGTTGATGTCGGCCCCTACCGCGGACATGAAGGCAAGATGGCGGACCTTCCCGGACTCCTTCAGTCCCCGGGCAAAGGCGGCGTTGAGATCGACGTCGATGGCCCGGTGCTGCTCCAGGGTGAGTTTGGCGGTGCCGGCTCCGACGCCCAGGACACTGAATCCGACGGCATCCATCGGAAGCGGATGTAGCGCGTCGACCACGGACTGAACCAGCGTATCCGGCGCCATGTCGGGGACGATCAACTCTTCGACTTCCGTGTCATCTGGAAGCCCAAGGGGCCGGCGGACGACGACGATCACGGGGCTGAACCGACCGGAGCGCTCCACTTCATCCAGCAGCGCGCTACCTACCGAACCCGAAGCTCCCAGGATGATGGCGGCTTCATGAGGCATTTCGAATGTGGGGCTTGATGGCACGGGTATGACCCGCTGAAAACGGGGCCTGGGCATTCATATCGCAAGCGATGGCCGGCTCAGGATGGCGTAAGATACGCTACGGCCAACTCATCCTGGGGCACGCCCATACTCTATCGACCATCGAGCGATTCCACCCCCTTCCTCCAGCGCCGTTTCGTCTGCGCGTCCTACCGCTCGTATGCCCCGGCCCATCCCGCGAACCCCGGAGCGATCTCGTCGAGCGCATCGATGAGTTCAGCGGCGGTCTCGGGGGTCCAGTCGGCGTCAGCCAGCCGCTCTCTGGCCGCACGGACGAAGTCAAGCCCGTGGAGGTCGTAGAGGACGTGGACCCGGTCCTGGAAGATGTTCTGGTACCAGATGTAGTTCTCGAACCCGACGCCGGCGTAGAGGCGGTTGAGGTCGTCGAGCGAGGTGTGCGTCGGCTCGTAGCCTTCCCGTCCGGCCTCCAACACCACGTCCCACACGACGGCCATCTCGGGCTCGTGTACGCGCATGAAGGCGTAGCCGAGGTACGTCGCCATCAGCTCGCTGAACCAGGGCTGCCTGGTGTTCAGTCCGTAGGCGTTCGCCTGCACATGCCCGAGCTCGTGCAGCGCGATGGCGTCGAACATGATCGGCAGGGCCTCGGCGTAACTGAGACCAACCGAGCCAAGCCGCGCTGAGAGACTGGGCGACGCGGTCGACTCGTACGGCGCATACGCATCGCGGACGAGCCCCACGCTGAGGTCTGCAGGTTGAACGACGACGCGGTCGTTCACGAACGGGAGCCCGTAGGGGATGCCGCCGGGGAAAGCGGCGCGCTGGTAATCGGCCGGATCGAGGAGCGCGATATACAGCTGCGCGACATCGACGCCGAGGCTGTCCCGGTAGAAGGTATTCGACGCAGCAGCGAGGTGCCCCATCGCGGCCGCACGCTCGGCGTAGCCGGCGGAGTAGAACACGCGGTAGCCCGAATCAAGGCTGTCGAGGCCGAGGGCGCGGGTGCGGTCGAGGTTGGTGAGCGCGCGGTCCTGCGCCTCGGCACGGGTACCGATCCCGATCACGAGGGCCAGAGCAAGCAGACGAGCGCAAACGCTGGAGAGGCTCATTCGAAGCGTGGTGTGAGCAACGGAGTGCAGTACCAGAAAGGACGTATAACGGCCCGCGGTTCAAGTGCGAAAAGGTGCATGGTCATACGTTCAAACGAGCGACCAACCACACGCGGAGCAACTTGCTCTGGGAATGTCGGAACGCGTTTCGTCACTAGCAACTGCTGATTAGCTTGCATAGCACGGCCTACAGCAATGACACCGACCCACAACATCTGTCAGGCGACTTTATCGACACGCGGCGGGTTGCCAAACTTGCGGGAAAATTCGCGGCTGAACTGCGTGGGGCTCTCATAGCCAACCTTGAACGCGGCGCTGGCAACGGTATGCCCGGTGTCCATCAAGAGTCGGCGCGCTTCGAGAAGCCTGAGTTCTTTCTGATACTGCAGCGGCGTCGTTGCTGTGAGCGCCTTGAAATGCTCGTAAAAGGACGATGGACTCATCCCCGCAATACTGGCCATCCTTTTCACGGTGAGGGGGGTGGCATAGTTCTGCTTGATGTGGGCAATCGCCTTCGCGATGCGGTTGGCATGACTCCCCCGCCGTAGTAGCTGACGAAGCATACCGCCGTGCCGCACCAGAAGCAGCCGGAAATGGATCTCGCGCAGGACAAGCGGGACCATCACCTTCGCCTCAAGCCGCGGCCGATCCACTAAATCGAAGAGTCGCCCCATCGCGTCGATCAGCGCCGTATTGGTATCTCCGACAGCCAGCCCATAGGCATGTACCTCTTCAAGATCAACTTCGCCCACCTCGTCATGCAGACTGCGCACCATACCCATATCGAGTTCCAGCACCAAGGCCACATAGGGCACTTGATCGCTCGCCTCCGTCACGCGTGAGTGGACCGGCAGGTCATGGCTGACGATCAGTGACTCTCCAGCGGCAAAGCTGAGGCAGCGCGCACCGAAATGGGTTTCCTTGCGCCCTTGTAGAATCAGGCAAAGCAGTGGTTGATAGAGAACTGCCTCTACTGATGTGGGTTTGCGACTACGCAGCACCGTGAGTCCAGCGAGTCCAGTGGCACAAGGTTCGTCACCGACATCCTGACTGTCTAGCCAAGCACAAACTCGGGTGGTCAGATCATTTTTCGTCATAGACCGCCCCCTTTACTCCCATATTCGACATGGAACATGATACACACGCGGTTCAACATAAATCCAGAGATTCGGAGGATCAGGCATGAGGTAAAGAGAAACAGGCAGGCACGCGTGGCTTCCAGGGCATAGGTTCATTCGATAGGGGCCTTACGAGATAGGCCGGTTTTCGCAATGAACCAGGAAGAGAATGACTACCACAGTCCACGCATACGCAGTACATGAGGCGGGTGGCAGGCTCGAGCCATTTGAATATGAACTCGGGGCGCTTGCCCCAAACGAGGTTGATCTCAACGTGAAAAGCTGCGGCATCTGCTTCAGTGATGTCAGCATGATCGACAATGCCTGGGGGTTTTCGCCGTATCCGATGGTGCCCGGCCATGAGATTATCGGCGAGGTCCGCGCTGTGGGCGAACAGGTCACCCATCTCGCTGTCGGCGACATTGTGGGCGTTGGGTGGCACGCTGGCTACTGCCTGATGTGCGCGCAGTGCATGAGCGGCGATCATCATATGTGCTCGCATGCGGTGAGCACCTTCATCGGTCGCCATGGCGGCTACGCCGACATGGTGCGTGCGCAGGCTGCCGCCGTGTTCAAACTGCCTGACGGCGTTGATGCGCGTACCGCCGGCCCATTGATGTGCGGTGGCATCACGGTGTTCAGCCCGTTCCTGCAGTTTGGCATCTCGCCAACCGCGAACGTCGGCGTCATCGGCATCGGCGGTCTCGGTCACCTGGCACTCAAGTTCGCACAAGCCTGGGGTTGCCACATTACCGCATTCACATCCACTGAAGCCAAGCAGCAGCAAGCCCTGGAGATGGGCGCGCACGAGGTCCTCAACTCACGCGACACCGAGGCCCTCGCAAGGGCGACCGACCGCTTTGACCTGTTGCTTTCTACCGTTAACGCGCCCCTCGACTGGAACGCTTTCATCGGGACCCTGAAGCGACGCGGCCGATTGCACGTCCTGGGCGCGGTCATGGAGCCGTTGAGCATTCCGACGAGCTCTTTGATGATGGCACAGCGCTCGGTGTCCAGTTCGCCGGCCGGCAGTCCGTCGGATATCACGAAGATGCTGGACTTCGTTGGCCGTCACGGCATCGCCCCTATGACCGAGCACTTCTCTTTCGACCAGATCAATGACGCGATTGAGCACCTCCGGGGTGGCAAAGCCCGCTACCGGGTCGTGCTCGAACACTAAGAGAGCGCTGTATATCGAAATGACATACTAACAAGTTTGCGGCTCACCCGCGAAGGGCAACGACCGCTGGCGGTGGCTCGGAGCGCGGGATTCGCCGATGGTCGAACAGCGCGAGGACGCTCGCGCCCTTCCTGTGCGCACAGCCGCGGGTTAGGCGGCCTCAGGGAGGGCCAGGAGGAGGCTTCATCGCTCGGTGCGCTGGTAGAGGCCGCCGAAGAGGCCGTTGTACTAGACCGAGTAGGCGATGGCCTGCCCCTCGGCGACGTGGAAGACGAAGCGGTCCATTGGCCAGTCGGCCCGCCCGAAGACGTGTCTGCCCTGGTGCAGGAGAGGTCGCACCGAGGTGGTGTCGTCAGCCCAGATGCGGGCGAGGCGGTCGCCGTCCCGGACGACGTGGTAGCGCCAGCCGCCCCGGTCGCCGACGTAGGTGCCGAGGTACGGGGCCGCCGCCTCGGGGCCGAGCGGGTGATCCGCCAGCTTGGGCTCGCCCAGCCCGAGCACGAGGCGTGCCACCTCGGCCTCGATCACGAGGGCGTCGCCTTCGCTGGATCGCGTGTTCATCAGGACGGCGACGCTCAGGTCCGCCTCGGGGTAGTAGACGAGCGCTGCGACGTTGGACGACGGGTTGCCCCCGAGATGGCCTAACAGTGGGTGCCCGTCGAGCGACCCGCGCATGATCCCGAGGCCAGCGTCCACCGCAACGCCATTCGTCAGAACCGTCGGGCCGAGCATGGCGTCGAGCGCCGCCTCGGAGAGCAGGCCGCTCGTGGTCAATGCCGCTGGGAGACGAGCAAGGTCGGCGGTCGTCATGCACAGGCCCGCGTCGCCGCGCACGCCCGTCTCGGCGTCCTCCACGCTTACCACGAAGCCGCCGTCCTCGCCCACGTCGTAGCCGACCGAACGAGCGGTACCTGCCTCGTCGCAGAGAACGACGCTGACCAGGCCGAGCGGCCGGGCGATCTTCTCGATCACGACCTCGCCCCACGGCTGTCCTGTCACGCGCTCCACAATCAGCCCGGCGAGGTAGAAGGCCGTGTTCGTGTAGCGCCAGTCCGCCCCCGGCGCGAAGTCGAGCGGGCGGTCGCGGACGAAGTCCAGGACGAACGCCGGATGGAACGGCGTGCCCTCCTCCTCCTAGCGCGTGTAGTCGTAGAAGTAGTCGGTCAGCCCCGAGGTGTGGTTGAGGAGCTGTCGGAGCGTGATGGAGCGGCCTTGCTCCGGGTTCGGGAAGGCGGGCAGGAGCGTGGCAAGGTCGTCGTCGAGGTCGAGGCGGCCCTCATCCACGAGTCGGAGCACCGCCGCTGCGGCGATGATCTTGCCCACCGAGGCGGCGTTGAAGATCGTCTCCACCGTCACCGGGATGGCCGCCTCGGTGTCGGCGAGACCATAGCCTCGCGCGTGCAGCACCTCGCCGTCCTGCACGACGCTCACTGACAGCCCGGCAATGGAATTGTCCGCTAACGCAGCCTGGACGGTGGAATCGATGCGGGCCGAGAGGTCTTGAGACTGCGCTTCGGCAGCAGATCCAATCAGCAGACTAGACAGGAGGATGAGAGAACGTGACACCACAGAAGTACCGGTACGAGCGGATCATAGAGAGGTAAGAGATACGCGGGCAGTGAGCGCCTCCGCCTCAGCGCGATTTACGGGCAGGATGGTGGTGATGATTCCAATTGTCGAGACCCAGTAGCGGAGGTCCTCCGCTAGCCCTGGGGCTGCGCGATAGCGATCGAGAAGCGCGCGGGCCTCAGGAGTGGAGATCGGCGCGTCGCAGTCGACCAGAATCTGTTCGATGCCCCGCCTCTCCTCGCACGACGCCACGATGTAGCGCTGGACCTGGATCGGCGTGAGCCCGCGAACGCGCTCGCGGTAGGTCGGCAGATCCTGGAAAAGCCAGCCGCCCTGCGTGATCTGGCTTTCGTTGTAATAGGCTCCGAGGTCGGCGCGAAGGGTGGGGTCGCGGATGAGCCGGAGGTCGCCGGCCTCACGCATCTCATCGAAGGTGCGTCGGGTCGAGGTGAAGGGGAGAACCTGTGAGGCATGGTAGTACGAGACCACGGTCGCCCAGGGTGAGTCGTTTCGGAGCGTGCCCGTCTCGATGTGAGCGACGGCGACCTCGGCGTAGTCCGCGACGAGCGCGTAGTACGCTAACCGGGTGTCGATGGCATCAGTGTCGGCGCGGAGGTCCTCACGGATCCGTTCGAGGTAACCCCGCCCCCTGGCCTGGTCGCTCCGGGCTTGTCCCCACGCCGTCACCTGAAAGCCAATTACCACGCCGAGCACCACGATCACGAGTTCCAGACCGACGGAGAACCAGTTCTGCTCTCGGACGGCCTTCGCCAGTCTCCCAAGGATCAGACTCGACCGCTCAGCGGATGTCTCGTCCTGATGCTCTGGAAGTTGTTCGTCGGTCTCGACCATTTACCAAGTTGTTTGAGACGCAGAACGGTTGCACTAAGCCGCAGCCCGCTGCAGCGGCGTTTCTAGAAGCTACGGAAACGCCAGCGAGGGAGCAACGCTGAAACCCTGAAGCGGGTTGTCGGCTTGAGTGACTTGTGATGTGGCCCAGGCAACTTTGTTAGTCCCGACCAGGATCACCGAACAAGCTTTCTGGCAACTCAGCAAGCGAGATAGCTTGAAGTTGGATGACCAGGTATGTCCCGTCGTAGTCACCCTCAATCCGGTACGGGAGGTGCTTCCCGCCGGGCATCTCGCGGTAATCATCGTAGCGCACGACGACGATCACGGGGCTGAACCGAGCGGAGCGCTCCACTTCATCCAGCAGCGCGCTACCTACCGAACCCGAGGCTCCGAGGATGATGGCGGCTTGATGAGGCATTTCGAAGGGGGGCTGAATGGAGCTGCCGGCGATTCAAAAGGGCAGGATGTTCGATGGGTCGGGTTCTGACTGGATGGAGATTCTATTTGGCCTATACGACTTTGATGCGCCGGCGAGGCACCTTATGGCCGTTTCAACAACTGGTCATAGTCCGCGTGTGACCCGATCCAATACCAGAGCATCCCCCGCTCGTCTCGTTTGCCTACGGCGCGATAACCCTTCGTGACCCGGACCGAATAGATCGTCAGACTCGGATGCACTTGCTTGAAGCGCAGGCTACTGTGCCATGGATCCCGTTTAAACTGCAGATAGGCCTCCTTTGCCTGTCGCCGTACTTCCTCCGGCAACGCTTCAAGTTGCTTCCGGAATCGCGTGGTGGTCCTACTTCTCACAAAGCTTCGGGGTCGAATTCTTCCGTTAACCCGTTGCGTTCTTCCTCCTCGGCCTCCTCGGCAAGGCGTTCGAGAACATCAGGTGATCGCGCGAACGCCGCATCCCAACGAGCTTCATCTTCAATTTCTTCCAGGATGAGCGCCGCGATGGCGTCTTGCTGCTTTTCTGGAAGTTGCCTGGCCCGAGCTACGGCCTTTGAAAGCATGTCGGTCATATCTCACCGCGTGGCTTCGTTTGATGTCATGCCAGTTGGACTTTCTGATCGTGCGATCGTTTCAGGCGACAGCCCTTCGAGAAAGGCCTGGACCACGGAATCGAGCGACACGCGCGTGCCGGCAACCCAAGATCCGCCGTCGCAGTGTTCGACATAGTGCCTATCCATCGCGTTTCCCGATCCAGTGGTATTCGAAATGGCTGTCATGGCTGTGTATGATCCTGCTCCGAGTCCAGTTCCGGCTAGGGAGGAGCGCGGTCGAACTCAGGCCGGGCCTCTCTATTTCCCGGAGACAAAACGGATACGTCGCTCCTCTTTCACGCGCCCCGTTCGATGTCAAGATTCGACGGGCTATCCACAAGGATGGAATAGCCATAACGGGGCAACATCTCCTCAAAGGCGCGACGTGTCATGCCAAGCACGTTTCTGGCCTGCTTCTGCGAAAGCTTGCCCGTGTAGTAGAGCGAGGCGGCGAGGGCTTCCTTCAAAAAGTGCTCATCCACGCCGGCTTCGTCTGGAATATCGATGGATACTGTCATGGCGTCTGAAAGGTGCGTATGGGGTCGCTGTGGTACAACGCCCGGTGCTCTTTCCGGTTTACCTGGCCTCCATCACACTACGAAATCAAGGAGGCCGATTACCGCTGTACATCCAATACGCGCGAGGAGCCGTCCTCATAGCCGAGGCCAGGCGTTGGCGAGCCGATGTGCGCCGGCAACCCATGGGCAGTGACAGTGTCGCTGCCGGCGAGGTCATCGCCGTGGCGGGTGAAGTGAATGTCGCTATACAACCAGCGCTTTCATCTCAGGGTGGTGGTATACCGCGCTCTCGGAAGGCGTGTTCAGCGCGCACGCAACCATAGCCTGGGCGATCTCGGTTGTTCGGATGGGCCGAAACCGCGCCGGCGTGAGCGGAGCAAGGAGTGACGCAGCCATGGAGACCAGGCGAGGCGTGTGCTGGGAGCCCAGGATGGTAGACGGCCGAAAGATGCTCACCACATCGGGTCCTCGCCTCTGCACGGCCGCTTCCGCCTCTGCTTTGACCCGGGCGTAGCGGCTCATGCCGGCAGCGCCCGAGCCGGTCATACGCGCGTTGATGTCGGCCCCTACCGCGGACATGAAGGCAAGGTGACGGACCTTGCCGGACTCCTTCAGTCCCCGGGTAAAGGCGGCGTTGAGGTCGACGTCGATGGCCCGATGCTGCTCCAGCGAGAGCTTTGCGGTGCCGGCTCCGACGCCCAGAACGCTGAACCCAACCGCTTCCACCGGAAGCCGGTTTAACGCGTCGACCACGGACACGATGATCGTGTCCGGACCCATGTCGGGGACGATCAGCTCTTCGACCTTCGTGTTACCGGGAAGCCCAAGGGGTCGGCGGACGACGACGATCACGGGGCTGAACCGAGCGGAGCGCTCCACTTCATCCAGCAGCGCGCTACCTACCGAACCCGATGCTCCCAGGATGATGGCGGCTTGATGAGGCATTTCGATTGTGTGGCCTAACGACCCCAGCATTACGCATGAAGCGGAGTTGGCAACGCCCTCGCCCTTGGTCGCCCGTACATGCCGTTGTTACCCACACACGGAGATTAATATCCTTTCTTCGAAGAGTATCTATCAGCCATCAGCTTCTTATTATTGTTAACATAATTCAATATCTCATTTGACATCATTTCGAAATAGTAACCTATGTACACACCCTTTTTCCTTTTGTCATAAATATAAAACTCAAGCCCATTCCAGTATTTCATAATCATTGGATACCAAAGCTCATGTGTCAATTTCTTATTGACTAACCTAAACTTATAGGCGACACCAAGCTCTGTAAATAGGTTTGTAAATAACCGCAAATCAGACATTAATTTATCATCTTTATAAAGTTTCTCTAATTTTTTCACATCATTCTTGGACGAACTTAGCCACTGATCAACATTAGCTCTTACTTTTCCCATCTCGGGCGAATTCATGCGCTCAATATAGGTCAATGTTCTTACCAGCTTAAAATGGCGAACTGTATAGATTAATGATAACCCAGCGAAAACAAAACCTGATACCCACGAGAGCAAGCTTATATAAGAACCAATATCCATTTTATTTCAACCATTCTAAAAGTGTCACTACCTTGCATACCTCTCAACTCACAGCTAAACAGTGTCTGAAAAAATAGTCATTTCAATATTCTGTTTCTGACACAGCAGCGCTTGTGTAGGCAACGCCCATTTAAGCGATGCTGAGCTCGGAGCAGATGATCGAGCAAGCCATGCACGAGTAGGCGCGGATTGCTGAGCCCCCGAGTGCGCTAGCGAGCGGCTTGACCACCTTGTTAGCGCTGCCCTTTGGCATGGTTCTCGAATATGACATTTAGGTGTGCTCCAAAATCTGAAAACTCACCGATCTTGAAAGAGCTGCAGCCTTCTGTGTTTAGGTAAAGTGCTTGAATCTCCCCACCAATGTAAAGCCTAGACTCAGCTGGTACTTGGCTTTGGATTTGCCGCTGTTCTTCCATCAATCCCGGGATGGCTTGAACCAACTCGTAGCTTCCCTCAGGCGGCGTGCACTCTGGCTTGAACCCCATACCATATTGAAGCTGCTCGGACTGAAATTCGTTTACTGATCGGTACGTGAACGAAACCACTTTGCTTGTGACTTCCGATATTCCGAACTGATAGACAGTGGTAGTTAGGGATTCGAGCATCTCGTACTCAGTCCGATACTCTCTCCAAAGCCTGCGAAGTGCATCAGGCGTATGAAAATCAAGATTCTCGATGCCCCTTAGAACCATTCTCGTACTCACTATTAATGCCCATTGGTTTGCAAAACCACCGGCGCCAGTACCCGCAATGATGGTTCTCAAATGCGGTATGTGGACGGCTTTGGAAACGAACATGAATGGCTCTCCCGACGGGGTAACAGCCAGCGTATCAGTAGCAACAAGAATCTGATTTTCATCGGTTGAAAAGATTAGTGACGACATTTTCGACCTTTCTTGCGCTAACGACCTGGCCATAACCGGCCATGGCATTGTGGTTCGTTATTCAAAGTTACAGAGAAGCTGCCGCCTGGGCAACGCGCCGAACCATTCAGTACTGGGTCCGTGTTGATGGCCTTGTTATGATGCCGAACGTTTAGGAAAGAGAGCGAACAGCGCAAGCCCGACTCCTACTAAGAGTCCGATTCCGAGTGGATACCACATGCGGTGCCAAGCTTGAAAGAATAAATGCCGTGGCAGGTCAGAAACGCTGTCCATCGCCCCTAGGATCGACTCTCCTGCAACATATGAGCCTACGATTCCAAACACAAACGAAGCCAGGGCACCTATGAAGCAGATGAGAACTCGATCTGCGCTCGGGCGACGGCTTATGATAACTGCCAAGAAGCCGACGACGACCGGAGAGATGAGGCCACCATACCATACAAGGTTATCGAAGAGTACCATCCTTTCGATCTCATCCATTATGTCAGGCAATAGGCAACATAACGCCCGGCTCACCAGCGCCCAAACCGGAGAGCTTTTTGTGGTAAAGTGAGCGCAGCGAAACCCACAAAAAGAGCATAGGTTTGGGCGTCTGCGCGTAGCCGTTTGTTAGGCATTTTTTAAGTACTCATTCTGAACTTTATTTGTAAGTTCAATTCTTTGTATCTCACTTGGGGTGAATATGAGCTGCACAAATGCCTCTTGAGCGGCATGCAAGTACCCCGTGTCTTCTATTTTCCCTTCCGACTTCAATTTACCTTCTAAATCATGGATAAGTCGGACTAATTCTTTACCTCTTGAGGTCAGCGGCGCCATGAATGATGGCTGCATTTCTCGGTCGTACCAATCAATCATGCAATCCGAGAAATCAACATCGGCTATACGCTGGTGCACGATGAACTTTATATAATCAAATAGAAATTTATGCTCAGAATCACCCACGCCGACTCCAAAGGGTGAATTTTGATTATGCAATTCAACTTCTGCTACAGTCATCGCTACATCCACACCAAAATATAAAGAGCGGCATATATTAGTTAAGCCTGAACAGAATAGGTTTAGATAGGACACAGGAAATGATGAATTGCTGCTTTTAGTCTTAATCAAATAGTCCATCACTTCTTCGACTGACATGAACTCTTGATCTAACACTGCAAAACCTTCAAATAGATTTTGAGCGTTGGTAGTTTGTAGGACATTTGACTTGGGTATACTAATTCCCTTTGCATCTGATTGCTTGGCAACCCTTAAGACCTGGCGGGCATCTTGCCAGTAACTTAAATTGGTATCCGGATTGTGAATAATTATAAGCACCGGCAACGGGAATCTTTCCCAGTAAAATCGGTGTTTCTCCTCAGGATGGAACACCCAATCTCCTTTGCTTTCTTTAAAAAATGATGGGCCAGACTTTATTTGAATAGCAATCATCCTCCCCGTTGCGAATCCTTCAGGACTAACATATTCGATCTGACCATCAATGCCAACATCAGCCATTGGAGTTTCACGCCAAATCTGGCCAATTTTCGCCATAACTTCAGCTACAGCGTTTACTCCTAACCTTTCTTGAGAATTAGTCTGATTATATTTGGGAAAGCTCATATTTTCCTTGATTGCCTAACGCACAAGTTAACCGGCGCCGGAGCCCGTAAGAGCGGAGGGCACCAACACTGGCCATGAAAATGGCGAAGCCATGGCCAGTGTTGGCGTCCGCGTTGAACGCCCAGTTAGGCGCTTACTTGCCACGCAAAAGTAGTGTGAGCATGGAGTACATGCGATGAAACAGGTAGTCAATGTGATGCTCATTGTTCAGTGGTTGTTGGGTTACCTCTGAGTGGCGAATATGAAATGTATTCCCGATTTCGGTAAGCTCACGAGCCTCTTTTTCCAGGGAAGCGCGAAAACCGGGTTCTGATGATGCTCGGTCTAGAAGCTTTGCGACGGATAGCCGTTTGTTGTTGGGGTCCTCCAGGGACTTGATTCTTTCCCAGCAGTCCCAAAGCCTTTCCAGTGCAATTTTTCGTTCATCGAGCCGTGGGCTAAAGAATCGCGCGCGTGCTTCCTCAAGCATTCTGTCTAGCTGCGTATCTCCGGTTGCAAACTGCCCACTTGCAAGTGATTCGCGAAGAACTGGTGGTGCTAGTCGCTGTATTTGACCTTCAGAAGTCAGTTCGTAAGCAATTCCATTTCTGGAGAATATTCGATTCACAGCGGAGCGGAAGTCGAACTGACCTGTAGGCACATCAAAGGTTAAATGATGATGGCCAAAATAGGAGTGAAATGAGCCTTGGATGGGCTTTGCAATATTTCGATGACAAAACTCTAGCAAGTCGAGGACAACGGCGGTTGGAGGCGCATGGGGCTCGCGGCTTGTTGAGTAAAAGCCCTGATCAACTTCCTTTGTATCACTAAGCGGCCACTCAACTTCCGGGATCTCAGCTCGAAGCACACGCACCATCGTGGCTTCATCCGATCCAACTGAGCCATGGCCATCGGGACAGTTGTCAGGGAAGGCGTTTCCAAAAGATCCTGATGCCACTGCCGATTGAATGACAGCAACAATCCCACCCCATACCTGCGGGCTAATGATTTCGTTAACCCGAGCCTTCGGGCCGTTTTCTCGATCGCTGAAGTACTCCATTTTTTCTTTCTGAGGGCGCCTAACGCCCAAAGCAGCAGCGCGCGTTAGCGCGTCCAGCCCGAAGGGCGATGCTGCCTTTGCTTGTTATGCATTTGACCTAGCCTACCTTGTCGTAAGAGATACTTCTTCCGAAGGGTGGATAAATTGAAGTGGAATCTCTCACAACGTATTTAGCGACTACGTTACCGGACTCATCTACTTCGTCGTACCAGTATGTATCCGTATCTTGGCCTTTTCGTTGTTGCCACTTGGTATCCGTTTGAACAAGATCGTGATTATCGGGAATACCTATTTTATCTTTATATTCTTGACTCATAAAACACTCCTTATTTTTTGACCTCTTCGATCTTGCGGGTAGTAAATGTTGCCGATGTCATTTCTGTTCTGACAGTTTTTCCGCAGTATGGACAAATAACTGGCTCAAGCTCTTTGCCACCGGGAACGCCTCCTCCAATGTTACTGACATAAAAGTCCTTCTCACAATCGGGGTTGTTACATCGCTCCATGTTGATCTCCTTGTGATGCATAACAGTTTGCGGCTCAGCCGCGCGGGGCTGATGCCGTGAGGGTGGAGCGAGGCAAGGTAGACGCCGAAGCCCGGACGAACTGAGAGCCCTGGAGCCCCACGTCTGCCTGCAGACGTGGGTTATGCATCATTTGAGGATGCCTCATCCTCTTCCTCTTGCTCAATTTGCTTCTGGGTAGCTACAAACATCTCGTTGGTGGCTTTGGCCAGGTCCATCAACTCCTGCGACACGGCGAGAAAGTCTATATCGCCTACGTAAGTAAGAATCGAAACGGTCGACAGTGCTAGCGAGTTAGCAGTCGCTTGTCCCGGGTCTGCTAGGCCGTAGTTGCTAGGACCAGCAAGCAGCACGGACTCGGAGTCAATGAGGCCTATTTGAGCGCTGAGCGACTTCGGATTGGCATGGACACTGTGCCCCGCCATGCGATAGAAGGGCCGCAGGTGATCGAGTCCAGCTTGCTTCTCAATCCAACTGAAGGATGCGTTCTGCTTTGAGTCATCTCCGAAGAGGGCGCGCTGTGCCCATCCGTAGTCGCTATCGGCAAAGGGTTTGCCAAACTGATCTTTTAGCCGGCGATACTGACTCTCCATGCTCTCCATCTCTTCCTCGGTGAAAGGCTCGTAGCCAAGCTTGTCGCAGTGTTTTTGGTACTCTCGTGCCGCATCACGAGACTGTACGATGTTGTGCAGAAAGTAGCGTTGAGCCACGTCCTCTCCGTTCTCTTTGATGAAGGAGAGAACAGCTACCGTCTCATGCAACGAGCGCCACCGGGCCATCGCGCCCGAAGAGTGTCCAGACCTGAGCAGCGCGATGACTTCTGACCCGATCAGACAAGACTGAGCGTGGAGCTTGAACAGAGCCCTGCCAAGGTGCCCTTGGTCTCGGTCACTCTCCACGTATCGCAACTTGGCCTCTTGGCCGAGGTCCACGCACCACCACTGAATGAAATCCAGGCGTTCGAGAACGTCATGCCATCTCGCCTGCAAGCGGAGTTCGAAGCCGACACGGTCCGCCCGATGTTGCCTCACTACTGAGGAAGCATTCTGAGCGATCCAGTCTCTCCACTCACGGCGGTTCTCCTCAACAGTCTGCGCCAAAAGAGCCTCGATGTCTTTCTCGGACGGGCTATCCACGTTCAATCTGCCGAGGGGTGATGATGCATAACCACTGATTATCAGGACTCTTTGCCCTGATATGCACCACAAACCTGCCTATCATGGCAAAAAATCATAAACAACCGAGTTGGTCAATCCATTAACAAAGACGCCCATCAAGATAACGCTCGACGTCAGGTAACACAATATTACATCATCGCGCTTGACAGGGTATGCGGGAGGCTCGACACACGTCTGTGAGAAAAAAGCCCTACCCTGATGCCTCGCCTTATCGCGAAAACGCGGCGTTACCTTCGCGTACATCACTACGCGCTTCAGACGGAGCGTGCGTTACTGGACTGGATCAGACGCTGCGGACGCTTTCACGCGATGGAAAAGCCGGAGCACCTTTACCCGGCCGAGCCGAAAAACGCGGCTTAATTACCACAATGGCGGCGGCTGGCAGTATGGACGAACGGGCAAGTGCCCATACATCCATATTCCAGCACTGCGCTTTGGGTCGGGAGGTCTCCCCGCATCCGCGGGGGCGGGGCTTCGGCACGCCCATCGCGAGCGATGGCCGGCTCAGGATAACGGAAAAAATACGCCTTCGCCAACGCCTCCCGGCGCTGTGTAAGGCCGCCCATCACCCATCGACCATCGATTATCAACTATCGCCCATCAACGATCCTCCATCACAACGACTCCACCCCGACGCCTTCCTCCAGCGTATTCGGCGGATGCACGATAACCTGATCCCCCTCGGATAGACCTGATAGCACTTCAGCCGTCAGGCCGGCCTGGTGGCCGATTTCGACCTTCCGCTTGACCGCCGTGCCGCCCTCGTTCACAAACACCGCCCAACCGCCGGCCTCGCGGAACAGCGCACTCGTCGGGGCGAGGAGGACGTCGTCGCTCTCCCAGATCACGAACCGGGCAAGGACCCAGAAGCCGGAGCCGAGGCCGCCAAGCTTGCTCTTCGGCGACGTGATGTCCGCCACCACCGCCACGCGTTTTTCCTCGACGCCGAGCGACGAGACGGTCGTCACGCCCTGCGGCTCGACGCGCGTGACGATGGCCTCCAGCATCCCCTCGCCGCCCCAGCGGTCGAGCTGCACCTTCGTGCCGGGCCGGATGCGGACGGCGTCCTGCGAGAGGACCTCGACGCGGACCTCCAGGCTGTCGACATCCCCGATCTCCATCAGCGCCTCGCCGGGCATCACCTGGCCCTCGCTTTCGCGGTACACGGCCAGGACCTTGCCGGCCGTCGGGGCGCGGAGGGTTTGCCGCACGCCGGCGCCGCTCCCTTCGGTATAGGCCACGACGGCCCGGGCGCTCGCCAGGTCCGCCCGCGCGGCTTCGACGGCCGCCGTCGCGGCATCGCGCTGCGCCGCGGCTTGCATCGCGGCCGAGCGCGCCTGCTCGCGCATCTGCGCCGTGGCCGAGCCGGCCTCGAACAGCCGCTCCGTACGCCCCCGCTCCTCCTCGGCGTTTTCGGCGGCCGCCGTTGTGGCGCGCACCTGTTCCTCGGCCTGGCTGAGCATGGCCTCGGCGGCTTTCACGCGCTGCTGCGCCTCGGCGAGCGTGCGCGGGTCGAGGATCGTCGGGCGGGGCGGTTCGAGGCGGACGAGCTCCTGGCCCTTCGCCACCCAGTCGCCGGCCTCCAGCGCGATCCGGCGCGCGAACGCCATCACGGGCGACGTCACGACGTACCGGTGCTTCACCTGCGTCTCGCCTTCGTCCTCCACCATCACCTGCAGCGGGCCGCGGGCGATGGTTTCGGTTTCCACGAGGACCGGCTTCGGCATAAACCCGTAGGCGACGGCCAGCACCACGAGGATGCCGACGCCGATGAGCATCAAGCGTTTACGAGTCAGACCCGTCATCTATTCTCTCGTTTTGAGGACCCCCACGAGGTCCAGTTTGTTGAGCTTGCGGCGCACGATGACCGCCGAGATGGCCGTCGACGCGAGCACGACGGTGGCCGACAGCGCGAAGGTCTTGTTGTCGAGCACCATCGGAATCTGGTAGAGATCGGTTTGGAGCCCCTGCACGATGCCGGCGGTGATCACCGTTCCGATCAGGAATCCGAGCGGGATGGCCATCAGGGTGAGCACACCGAGCTCGCCGAGCAGGATGTAGGCGATCTCGCCGCGCGTGAACCCGAGGACGCGCAGGCTGGCCAGCTCGCGGTCGCGTTCGGACAGCGCGATGCGGGCGCTGTTGTAGACGACGCCGAACGCGATGACGCCGGCGAAAAAGCTGAGGATGAACGTGAACGTCAGCATGCTCTCGGCCGACGTCTCCATGAACGACGCGACGGCGCGCTCCTGCGCCACGATGCCGATCACCCGGGGCCGGCGCTGCAACAGCTTCGTCAGCACGTCTTCCTGGTCGCGGTCGGTGGTGAGCAGCACGCCGGACAGGGCCTGCCCGCCGCCGGCGAGGCGGTTTACGGCGTCGAGATCCATATAGGCCGCCACGCCCAGGTACTGCCGCGTCAGCCCCACCACCGGCACCTCCCGGATGAGCCGGCGCCCCTCCTGCACCTCCACCACCACCACGTCGCCCGGCGACACATGCAGGATTTCGGCGAGCCGCTCGGTGAGCACCATGCCCTGTTCGGGGATGGCGACGGGATGCAGCTCGGTGTCGATGATCCGCCGGAGATAGGCATCCTGCGGGATGCCCTGAACGGCGGTGTCGTACGTCCAGTGCCGGTGCCGCAGCTTGACGGGTGCCGCCCGGAACGGCTCGGCGGCGATGACCCCGGGCAGGGATTCGAGTTCGTAGAGCGACTTCGTAGAGGTCGGCTCGGCGAAGGTGATCGTGAGATCGTCGCGCTGGGCGATGCCGTACTGGACGCGGATGATGTAGTCGAACGCGCCGCTCATGAACAGCCCCATGATGAGGATGGCGCACGAGCTGGCGATGCCGAGCACGGTGAGGAACGCCTTCATCGGCTGCCGGCCGAGGTTGCGCAGGATCATGCGCGTGGGCTGATCGAGGTAGGGTTGCAGGCCGATGCGCTCGACGAGCGTCGGTTTGTAGGATGCCGGCGGCGCGGGCCGCATCGCCTCGGCCGGCGGAAGCTGCACCGCCCGCCGCACCGCGCGAAAGACGCCCAGGAACGTGGCCCCCATCGTCAGCGCCACCGCCGAGATGACCACCGACGGCGTCAGGTAATAGTCGAGGTACGGGAAGCGGTAGAACTCGAGGTACAGGTTGCCCATCCCGCGCCCGAGGCGGAGCCCCGCCAGCGTCCCGACGATCGCCCCGGCGACAGCCACGACGAAGACCAGCTTGAGGTAGTGCCAGCCGACGTCCCCGTTGCTGTAGCCGAACGCCTTGAGCACCGCGATCTGCTCCCGTTGCGTGCCGATGAGGCGGGTGACGACGATGTTGAGCAGAAACGCGGCCACCGCGAGGAAGATGACGGGCAGCATCGTCGCCATCGTGCGGAGCTGCCGGAATTCCTCGGTGATGTAGAAGTGCGACGGCTGCTCCATGCGGCCGACTGCCCCGACGCCGCCATAGGTCTCCAGGATCTCGTCGAGCCGGTCGAGGACCCGCTTCTCGTCGGCGCCCGGCGCGAGGGTGAAGGCGACGTCGTTGAACGCACCGCCCATGTCGTACGCGGCGGAGAGCGCCTCGTGGCCCATCCAGAGGACGCCGAACCGCTGAGGGTCCGGGAAGAGCGAGCCGGGCTGTACCTGCATCAGGTATTCGGGCGACAGCGCGATGCCGACGATCCGGAGCGCCTTCCGCCGGCCGTTGATGACGGCGGTGATCCGGTCGCCCGGCCGCAGCCCGTGCGCCTCGGCGAAGACCTCATTGGCGAGCACCTCGTCCTCGCGTCCCAGCTCCACGAGCCGGCCCTCGCGGATGTAGAGCCGGTTGAGCGCCGGCTGACGCCCCTCGGGGATGGACACGAGCAGGCCCGACACCGGCTCGTCGAACCCGTCGATCTCGAGGTTGACGCCGGCGGTCACGCGCGTCATCACCTGCCCCACGCCCTCGACGCCGCGCAGCGTTTCGTACAGCGTCTCCGGCGCGCGGCGCACCGACGCGAAGAGGTCGGCGAAGCGGTATTCGGAGTAGTAGCTGGTCAGCGTGCGCTGGAGCGTCTGCATGGTGGCCGTCATGGTGACGAACGTCGTCACCCCGCTCACGATCACCACGGCGATCGCCAGCGCCTGTCCGCGCATGCCCCAGAGGTCGCGCAACATTTTTCGGTCGATCGCGCGCATGCTACCAGGTCAGCTCGCTGGGAGCCTTCTTGTGTTCGTTGTGATGGATCTCCGTGATCAGCCCGTCGCTCAGGTGGATCACCCGCTCGGCCATTTCGGACTGGGCGACGTTGTGCGTGATGATGACCGTCGTCGTCCCGATCTCGCGGTTGACGCGGTCGAGCGCGTCGAGCACCATCACGCCGGTCTTGGAGTCGAGCGCCCCCGTCGGCTCGTCGCACAGCAGCACCGCCGGCTGTTTGGCGATCGCCCGCGCGATGGCCACCCGCTGCTGCTGCCCACCGGATAGCTGCGCCGGGAAGTGATCCATCCGATCCCCCAGCCCGACGAGTTCGAGCGCGTCTTCGGGCTTCATGGGGTCGGTCGAGATTTCGGTGACGATGGCGACGTTCTCGCGGGCCGTGAGGCTCGGGATCAGGTTGTAGAACTGGAAGACGAAGCCGACATGGTGCCGGCGGTAATCCGTCAACTGCTTCTCGGTCGCCCGGGTGAGGTCCTGGCCCTTGTAGAGCACCGTCCCCTCCGTGGCAGTGTCGAGCCCGCCGAGGATGTTGAGCAGCGTCGATTTGCCGCTCCCGGACGCGCCGAGCAGCACGACGAGTTCGCCGCTGTAGAAGTCGAGGTCCACCCCGCGAAGCGCCTGGACCTGCACTTCGCCCATATCGTAGACCTTCGTGAGGCCGCGGGTACTGAATACGACGTTGGCTTCCATGGCGTCAGCGGACCTCCCCGAGCGTGTATGCCAGCGCCGCGCGGGCGATCATCTGGCCGGCCATCGCCTGGGCCGCGCGCGACTGTGCCAGCCGCAGCGCCTCCTCCACCTCCAGCATCGTGCTCGTGAGCGCAACGCCTTCCTGGTGTTGCTGCTGGACGACCCGGTAGGCCTCCTCCGCCTCGCGCACATTTTGTTGGATGACCTCAAACGACGCCTCGGCGCGCTGGACATCCAGGTACCGGCTGGTGATGGCCACCGCCACCTCATCCCGTGCGTATGCCAGCCGAGCCTCGGCGCCCTGGAGGCGGGCGCGGGCCTCCTGCGTGCCGGCCTCGCGCTGCCCGCCGTTCCACAGGTTCCAGCGGACGGCCACGCCGGCCTCCCAGTTGCCGCGGAAGGCATCCTGGTCCAGGAAGAAATACTGGTTCGGGCGGGAGTAGGCGTAACGGCCGGTCGCCACGATCTCGGGCAGCCAGCCCCCCTGCGAGGCTTTCACCTGCGCGCCGAGCGCGGCCACCTGTTCGGATAACGCGTCGATCTGGGGATGCCGTGCGCCGGCCTGCGTGAGGAACGTATCGAGCGGGGTGGTCATCGGCAGCGGTATTTCCGGCCCCCAGAGCGTCACGTCGGCATCCAGCGGCGCCCCGATCAGCCGGTTCAGTTCGAGGCGGGCGACACGCACCGCGTTATCCCGCTGGATCTGTTCGAGCTGGACTTCGGAGCGGCGGGTCTGGGCAGTCAAGACGTCGCTTTCGAGCGCCGAGCCGGCATCGCGGCGGTTTTGCACATCGGATACATACGCTTCGACCCGGGCCAGCGAAGCCGCCACCGCCTGTTGGAGGCCCAGCGCTTCATAAAGCTGCCAGTAGGCTTGTTTGATCTGGAAGGCGACATCCGCCTCCTGCCATTCGGCGTCGAGCGCGGCCGCCTCGGCCTGATGCGACGCGGCGCGGATCTGGTTGTGGATCCGCAGCCCGGTAAAGAGCGGCTGCTCGATGCCGACTTCCGAGTAGTACCGATCCAGCACCACCGGAGCCAGGGTCACCTCGATGTCGGTCCCGGGCTGGGTGAAGGTGATGGCGGGGATGTTGTTGCTGAGGCGGGTATAGCTCCCCTGGGCGGTGACGGAGGGCCGGCGGGCGGCGCGGGCCTGGCGGAAGAGGGCATCCGCCTCGTCGGCGCCGGCCTCGGCGGCGCGGATCATCGCGTTGCGCTGGAGCCCGAGCTGCACGGCCTCCTCGGCGGTGAGGGAGCGGAGGTCCTGGCCGGCGGCGGGATGAATCAGAAGGAAGAGCAGCGCAATCACCCCGGTCCATGCGCCAATCGAAAATCGCTGGGCGGGCCGGGTCAATGCAGGAGGTGCCTGGTACCGGAACCGTTCACAAACCATTGAGAAGTTCTCTTCACTCCCAAGCAAGGTGTTGTTCTGCGCCATGTTGTCGCGATTCTCAGGGTTTGTCTTCCTCGCGAAAGCGGGGATCCATGCAAATCTGACTGAATGGCCTGGATTGCTTCGCAAGTCTGGGTGGCAAACCACCCTTCGTTTCCCAATCGAGTTGGGAGCCTGCCCCCGACGAGATCGGAGGATGACAATACGGATGTGTTTACAATACCCCACCAGTTTCGCAATCATGCGTAATCGTGTATCGTGAACGAGATGCGGGCTACACAACCCATATGGGTCCAGCGTACGATCCGATCTTGCGGATGGCCTTGCGGTATACGGAGTGCCCCTTGCGGAAGACGGAGTATTTGCTCGCTGGATCAGCTATCCTGATATCCAGGATCCAGGATTCCCCAAAAAACCAGCCTCCAGTGACCGATGACCCATGACCCACCCGAAGGGTGTCATGACCGTGCCCGAAGGGTGTCATGACCGCGCCCGAAAGGCGCAAATGACCATTCACCAATGACCGATGCCCCCAAGATACGCATCCGCTTAGAAACACATGGCCGCATCGCTGGAATCCCTGGACGCATCCCTCCGTATCACTCCGACGTCCGCCGTAACCAACCGAGATGTTCATGGCACGAGAGACCCGCAAGCTTTCAGAGGTGATCCCCTGCGATCCCGGCCTCATCGAGGGAGAGATCGAAGTGGACGGTAGACTGTTTGTCCACACGACGCGGACGACTTCCGCCGGCGACGTGACGCAGTCGGACTATACGATCGAGTCCGACTTCGGCGAGGCGGCCTACACGTCGCTCACCCGCTCCTCGTATTCGGTCGACTGGGGCTCCTATGCCTTCCGCGACGGGCTCGCGTACCGCGCCCGTATCGACAGGCCGGTGATCCAACTGCATTACCAGCTCGACGGCGGCGCGCACGTCGACCCCGGCCCGATCGGCAAGCCGTTCGACGTCCAGGCCGGCGACTGCAACCTCGTTTACATGCCGCCCTTCTCCGGTTCGATGGGGCTTTCGCAGGACGCGCGGGGAGAGGTGTTCGGAATCATGTTCGGCGCCGACTATTTCGCGGAGCTCGCCGTCCGCTACCCCGATCTTCTCGGTGCCTGTCACGACCGGATGGTCCGCAACGAGCCCTTTTGGCTCACCGACCGCCCGCTGCGCATGACGCTCCGGATGACGCAGGTGATCAAACAGATCAAAACGCTGTCGCAGGAGCGGGCAACCGGCTCCCTGTTTCTCGAAGCGATGATCCTCGAACTCCTCGCGCTCCAGTTCGACCAGCGCGCCACGCCGGCGGATACGGCGCCGACGCTTTCGCCGGCCGACACCGATCGGATGCACGCCGCGCGCACCCTCCTGCTGAGCCGGCTCGCCGATCCGCCCAGCCTCGCCGAACTTTCCCGGGCCGTGGGCACCAACGAATTCAAACTGAAACAGGGTTTCAGGACGCTCTTCGGCACCAGCCCGTATGCCTTCCTGCTCGATCGCCGCATGGAGCTGGCCCGGACCTACCTGATGGACACCGACCTGACCATCGCCGAGATCGCCTTCACGGTCGGGTATTCGGATCCGGCGCATCTCACCCATGCCTTCCGCAAGCACTCCGGAATGCGCCCGAGCGATCTGCGCAAGACGCTATCGTGACGCCAGCGCGGCGGCGATCTGGTCGAGATGACCCCGGTTGTGGGCCGCCACCTTGTCGAATTCCTGCTTCAGCGTGCGCACGCCGGCCTCGCTGTGCACGAACTCCCTGCCGCCGTTCGCCGCGTAGTGGAGGCGGGCATAGTGGATGACGCCGGCCCGGGTCGCGGCATACAGATCGCGCGACAGCGCCAGCGGCCGGCTCGCGTAGTCGAGCCCCGTGGCCCACGCATCCTGGTCGAATGCCCAGATGACCTGCCGCGGCTCGCTGATGACCCGCCGGATGCGGTCGAACAGCACGGTTTCGGCATCGGAGAGGTGATGAAGGAGCTGCCGGATGGTCCATTTGCCGGGGGCGTAGGACAGGTCGAGCCGGCTGTCCTCGAGATCGAAATAGCCGAGCGTCTCGGCGCGGGTCTGTTCGAGGAGGTCGAGGATGGGCATGCGTGTGGGGATGCGGGATGCGGGATGCGGGATGCGGGATGCGGGATGCGGGAAAATAGGCATGCCGGCCCTGTTGCGGCGCGGCTTCACCGAAAGGTCACGCACCGGCCGGGGTGCCCATGCCACTACAAAAAATGTCATATCGACCGGATTCGCCGCATCTGCGGCGATGGAGCGGAGAGACCTCCTGACGAAACTCACCTTAAAATGGCAATGTCATTCGACCATCCCACGCACGTGGCGATAAACGGAGAGACCTCCTGACGGATTACTCACCTGAAAATGGCAATGTCATCTCGACCGAATTCGCCACGCACGTGGCGATAAAGCGGAGGGACCTCCTGACGAATGACTCACCTTAAAATGGCAATGTCATCTCGACCGAATTCGCCACGCACGTGGCGATAAAGCGGAGAGACCTCCTGACGGATTGCTCACCTGAAAATGGCAATGTCATCTCGACCGGATTCGCCGCATCTGCGGCGATGGAGCGGAGAGACCTCCTGACGGATGACTCACCTGAAAATGGCAATGTCATCTCGACCGAATTCGCCACGCACGTGGCGATAAAGCGGAGAGACCTCCTGACGGATTGCTCACGGTCAGGAGGTCCCCCCGCTTTCGCGGGGGTCCGGTCGGGATGACACTGCTTTAAAGCAGGTTTTGAGCGCTCAGAACGCCGCGACGCCGACGGCGCTCGCCGGCAGGCCGCTCATCGTGGCGCCGGAGATCGGCGTGAGGGCGCCGGTCTGGGCGTCGATGGCGAAGCCGGTCAGGGTGTCGGTGCCTTTGCTGTGGACGTACATGAAGGCGTTGCCCGCGATGGCCAGGTCGACCGGCCGGCTGCCGGCGCCGGTATGCCCCGTCTCGCCACTGGCATCCAGCAGCGACAGGGACCCGTCCTGCGCGACGGCGTAGCCGGTCACGGTGCTGCTACCGGTGTTGGTGACGTAGGCGAACTTGCCGTTCGCGGTGGTTTCGGCCCAGCAGGCGGCGGTTTCGGTCGTCGGGATGACGGCGCTGATCGCTTCCAGCGCGCCGTTGGCGTGGATGCGGTACGAGGAGGCCGCGCTGGCATCGGTGCCGCCGCCGAAGGCTTCGGATACGATGAGCACGTCGTCGGGTGTGAAGGCGAATCCGAACGGCGTCTGGCCGCTGGAGGTCTGGGTGTTCGGCTGGCCGGCGACGCCGCTGCCGTCTACCACGTACGTCGTGATCGTGTTCGTGGGTTTATCGGTGACAACCAGAAAGCGGCCGTCGGGGCTGAACCCGATCTGGGGCAGATCGGTCTGGCCGGCGCCCAGCGGGCGCGTCACGAGATGCTCGAGCGTGCCGCCCACCATCCGGAAGCCGGCGATGTTGCCCGGCTCGGCGCCGCCCACGTTCAGGACATACACCAGGTCGCCCCGCGTCGTCACGCTCACCGGCCGTTCGCCGCCCGAGGGCACCGTGCCGCGCAGGTCGAGGTTGCGGCCGTTGCGACGGAAGATCGCGACGTCGTTGCTGCCGGCGTTGACGGCGTACAGGTACATCGCGTCGTCGCTGAGGATGAGCGGGTTCGAGGTGCCGTTGAGTCCGTCGCCCGAGCCGAGGCCGTTCGTCGGGAAGGAGCGCCCGGCGACGAGCCGGCCGTCGGCGGCGCGTCCGTAGGCGATGACGGCGTTGCCGGCCGCGTCGTTGGTCATGGTATAGACGACGCCGGCGGCTCGGCGCGCATCGGTCTGCCGGCTCGCTTCGGCTTCGAGGGTGCCGGTTTCGGGGCCGTTGGCGTCGATCGTGTCGCAGCCGGTCTGGATCAGGAGGAACAGGCCCAGGAGGAGGGCCATGCGATTGGTCGTAATCATTGTTTTCTCGGAGTGCGTGAAAGGTTTGCATCATGCCGTTTCAGCATGTGGCAACCAGGATAGCCACGCTCCGAGGCGCGTGAATCACGCGCCGATTACGATCGCTCACAAGAGCATAACATGCGATAACATAAGTATCACGGGGTCACTCGCCGGCTTCGCCAAACCATACCACGGCGTAGTCCCCATCCATCCCCGCCCCGATCCCGCGCCACGTAAGATCGGCCCAGCAGCACATCGTAGGTCGGGTTTCGCCGGGCAAACCCCTCCACACCCAATGCCACGTCGTCCCGGCGTAACCCGACACCTCGCACCCGATGCCACGTCATCCCGGTGTAACCCGTCACCGCCAAATCCGATACCGCGTCCTGGAGTCACCTCCAATCAAAACCCTTTGGGTCTTGTAGACCCGAAGGGTTTGGTCGCACGATTTACCGCACCGCCGGCTTGAGCAGCAGGTCCTGGAAGTCGTAGCTGAAGTCCGTCGCCGGCGAGACGGCCTGCATCTTCGCCTGGTCGATCGAGCCGTCCGGATTGAGCGCGAAGGTGATGAACGCGTCGGCGCGCAGTTCGCGGTCGTACCAGCGGACGATGAACGTGTCGTACTGCCAGTGCTCCATCGACCCGACGAGCGACGGGGTGCGGCCGAAGCGCAGCTCCAGCGATCCATCCGCCTTTTGCTCGACGAGGATATCGCCATACCACGCGTCAGTGTAGGTCCCCACGTAGGCGCGTTGCGGGAGGGACGGGCCGGCGTCCGCGTTGCGCTCGGCGGCGATGGAGGCCTCAGCGTCGGCGATGCGCGCGAGGCTCTGCCGTTCATACTTCGCGAGCGCGCCGAGCCAGTCGGTACCGTCGGCACCGAGATAGTGGTCCAGCACGTGATACGTCATCGCCGAAAACGCGCGTCCCGATTCCTGGTTGGTGAAGACCGCCACGCCGAGCTTGAGGTCGGGGATCATGGTCACTTTGGAGACATACCCCGGCAGACCGCCCGTGTGCGTCACCACCTTGTGGCCCCGGTAGTCGTGAATATCGAACCCGAGCGCGTAGCCGGAGAACTGGCGCTGAAGCGGTCTGAGGTCGGCCGGTGCGGTGCCGATCGGCGTCGGCGTCACGGGGGTCCACAACTCGCGGGTCGTCGAGCGGGCGAACAACCGTCCATCAGCGACGCGGCCCGAGTCCAGCTGCGTGATCATCCACTTCGCGATGTCGCGCGCGCTGGCATTGATGCCGCCGGCAGGATTCGTGTTGTCGCTGAGGAACGGCGCGATCGGTCGGACTACGCCGTCGACGCGGGCGTGGGTCGAGGCCACGTTGCCGCCGGTCTCGCCGGCATCGGAGTGGCGCGTGTTGCTGTCGCCCATGCCGACGCGGTCGAGGATGCGCGACTGGACGAAGTCCTCCCACGACATCCCGCTGAGCGTTTCGATGACCTCGCCGGCGACGAGGTACAGCACGTTGTCGTACGCGTAGGCGCTGCGGAAGCTGGTGACGAGCGGCAGGTAGCGCAGCCGCTCGGCCACGTCGCGCCGGTTATAGGTGGAGGCCGGCCACCACATGAGGTCGCCGGCGCCGAGGCCCAGGCCGCTGCGGTGCACGAGCAGGTCGCGGATGGTCAGCTCGCGGGTGACGTACGGATCGCTCATCTGGAACCAGGGCAGGTAGTCGATCACCCGGTCGTCCCAGGCCAGCTTGCCTTCCTCGACGAGCAGCCCGAGCGCCGTGGCGGTGAAGGCCTTGGTGTTGGAGGCGATGCCGAAGAGCGTCCGCTCGTCCACCTTCGCCGGCTTGCGGAGTTCACGGACGCCATAGCCCTTTGTGAGGACCACCTGCCCATCCTTGACGATGGCGAGCGCGATGCCAGGCACCTCGAAGGCGGCGAGCACGTCGGTGGTATACCGGTCGATGTCCGGCGGCGCGGCCGTCTGGCCGGCGGCGGAGAGGGTGGGCAGGACGAGGAGCAGAACGAGGAGGAGTCGATACATGGCGGCGATGGATGGTGGACGGTGCCGAAAGATACGCACCCCCGGGGTCCGGAGCAGCAGGCGATGCCATCCATCGAAGCGAGACCCCAATAAGGCGCTCCATAACGCGACAGGGCTCTCCATCACGCATCCTGGCCCCCATGCTTTAGCGTGGGGGCCGAAAACACAAGCTCATCTGCTTGCAACTACCCGCGGGCCATGACGCATGGCCTCGACTCGTTCGACCTCTTGATACGCCTCATCGTCGTGGCCCCCACGCTGAAGCATGGGGGCTGGGGGGATTGATGCGCCGGCGACTCGTGCGTCCATGTGCCGCACACAACCCACCAATGCCCCATCACGCGACATGGCCCCCATGCTTCAGCGTGGGGGCCGAAAACACAAGCTCATCCGCTGCAACTGCCCGCGAACCACTACGCATGGCCTCTAATCGTTCGACCTCTTGATACGCCTCATCGTGGTGGCCCCCACGCTGAAGCATGGGGGCTGGGGGGCATGGGGACTGGGGCATTGACGCGTCGGCTCCTGCATCGCGTGCAAAAAAGGCAGATTCCCGTCGTACCTTCTTCTCTAACCTCTCCTTGCTCGTGATCGCCATGCATCGCCACGCCGCCCTTCTGCTGCTCACCGCACTCCTCACGCCGGCCCTCGCCGCGGCGCAACCCGCGGCGGACACCACCTATTTCCCCCTCTCCGTAGGCAACCGGTGGACCTACTTCACGCTGCAGGAACGCTTCATGGCCCCGCCGGATACGGTGTGGAACACGGCGTCGACCGTCTCCGGCACGACCACCGTCAACGATACGCTGTACTTCGAGATCGTCGCCCCCGAACTGCGCGCCGGTCTGGTGCGGTCCGACAGCCTGGGGCGGATCTGGGGACGCATCGCCAACCGCGACGTACTGCTGTTCGACTTCACCCTGCCGGATGGGACCGTCACCGCGTTCATCCATCCGGAAGACCCGGAGCATCCCTACGACGTCCGCATCGACCGCGACGTGAGCCTGAACATCGCGGCCGGCCGGTTCACCGATGGCATCCGCATCACCTTCGACATCCCGGAGGCCGTCGACGATGCGTACAGCTATGTGTTCGCGCCGGGCATCGGCATCGTCTTCACCGTCGGCGGCATGGGGGAATTTGCGGAGTTGTATGAGGCCACGTTCGACGGACGCGTCGTTACCGGCGCCGAAAGGCACGCCTCCGCGACCCAGTCGGTATACGCCTATCCCAACCCCTTCCGCGCGTCAACGACCCTCGTCGCGCCGGCGCCTTCCGCCTTCGCCGAGGTGTTCGACGCCCTCGGCCGGCGTGTGGCTGTGTTCGCTCCCGACTCCTGCAGCGATGCGTTGTGCCAGTACCGGTGGGACGGCGCCGGCGTCAGTCAGGGTGCCTTTTTCATCCGGTTCGACGGGCTCCCGCGCGCACTCCAGGTCGTGCGCATCACCCCGTGATCCAGCTTTAGCGCCGGCCGTTCCGGACCGATACCCTTCATGCTAGGGGTCCGCATGGCGCGCGCCTCCTCATCGGCTCGCAAGCCTGCCGTACGGCCTATCTCGGCGGCTCTGGGAGCGTCGTTCTGACCTGACCATGAAGCATCACGTCACGCTCGGCCTCCTGGCCGCGCTCATTTTCATTGCCGGATGTGGCACTTCCGAGAAACAAGACGTTCGCCGCGTCGGCATCGTCAACGGCATCCCGATCCTGTCGATCCTCGAAGCCAGTTTCAAGGCGCGGATGACCGAACACGGGTATGTGGAAGGGCAAACCATCGACTATATAGCGCGCGGTGCCTTTGACGGACGCGAACAGGAAATCCAGGTCGTCTCCGACCTCATGCGGGAAGACCTCGACCTGCTGGTATCGATGCCGACCGAAGTATCCCTCATCGCCCGGGAAAAAACCCGAGAGATGGGGATCCCGCTCGTCTTCTCCAACGCCTTCGTCGAGGGGACGGGGCTGATCGAGAGCATCCGCGCGCCGGGGAAGGGCATTACCGGCGTGCGGTTCCCCGGGCCCGACCTCGTGCTGCTGCGGCTCGAAACCCTCCTGAAAATACGTCCGGACGTGCGGCGAGTGATCGTTCCGTATCTGGATGGATACCCGATCGTGGCGGCGCAGCTGGACGCCCTGCGTCCGGCGGCGTCCCGCGCCGGCGTGGCGCTGATCGAGATGCCCGTGCCGGACGGCCCGGCCGTACAGCCGGCGCTCGACGCCCTGCTGGCTTCAGCGTCGCCGGATGTAGACGCCATCTTACTTATCACGGACCCCATCTCGGTAGACCCGGATGCCATCGCGGCACTCGAGGCCTTCGCGACAACCTGCCGCATCCCGTTTGCCGGCATCTTTCCGGATGCCACCCCGCACACCCTGTTTTCCCTCATGATCGACCTCGACCAGATGGGGCGGCTGACGGCGGACCTCGCCCATCGGATCCTACAGGGCGAGCCGGCAGGCAGCTTACCGGTTCTTTCGGCCGACGCCGTGCTCGGCGTCAACCTTCAGGCTGCCGCCCTGCTCGGCATCACGGTGCCCGAAAGTGTCCTCAGCCATGCCGATACGATCATCCACTAATGGCGCTCGGATCGGGCCTGCCGTATCGTCGAGCGAGCCCGCAACAAATCCGGTCAAACGCCTTCATCCCATAAACCCCATGACGTCGGCCATGATGGGGATTCCCATCCCATTAAATATGCTCGGCCGGGCCGATGTCCTCGTCCACTGAGCCAGACGACGCGATGCGACGACGAATTCCGTTCCACCCTCTGTTTCTGTTGAGTGCCGCCGTACTGGCACTCTCGGGCGCCATCGGATGCAACAGGCAGGACGGCGTCCACCGCGTGGGGATCATCATCGGGCTGCCGTTTTTCGAAGACGCTATGGTCGGTTTTGAGGAGCGGATGGGCGAGTTGGGGTACGCCGGCGGCTCCGCCATCGAATACATCTACAAGACGCCCTACAGGGACGGAGAGGAAGACCAGCAGGCCGTTCAGGATCTGGTCGACGCGGAGGTCGACCTCATCGTCGCGGTGCCCACCGAGGTATCGATCGTGGCGAAACGGATGGCCAACGAGCACGGCATACCGGTCGTGTTCACCAACGCCGTCGTCGAGGGCACCGATCTGATCGAGTCAATCCGTGCCCCGGGCGCGCTGATAACGGGCGTCCGGTATCCTGGACCCGACCTGGCCTTGCTTCGCTTCGAGCGCATGCAGGCCATCGTCCCTGCAGCCCGTCGCGTCCTCGTCCCCTATGCGGAATCGTACCCCATCGCGGGGCCCCAGCTGGAGGTATTGCGCCCCGCGGCCGCAAAGGCCGGAATCACGCTGATCGAGATGCCGCTGCAGGATGTGGACGATCTGGCCGGCCGCCTGGAGGCGCTCATCGCCGATCCGGACGTTCGTGTCGACGCCATCCTGGCGCTCGCCGACCCGATCGTCGCCGATCCGTCCGGGACCACGCTGCTGGACCGGTTCGCCAGGGAGCGTCACATCCCCCTCTGCGGCATCCTGGCCTCGGGAGGCACGAACGGCATCTTCGACGTCATGATCCAAAATGCCGACGCCGGTCGGCGGGTGGCAGACATCGTCGACAAGATCCTTCAGGGCGAGCCCCCCCTGAACATCCCGGTCGTTTCGGCCGAGACCTTCTTCTACATCGACCTCGGGGCCGTCGACGCCCTCGGCCTCACCGTGCCGGAAGGCGTCCTCGCCCAGGCAGACAGGATCACCCGCTAGGTATTGCCGGCGCATCCGTGGGCGTGCCGGGTCTCGCGCGATCTGTCACCCCCTTATTTAAGCGCAGTGCCGGCCGATACCCTCTGCGGTGCAGGCCGTCGTTTTTCCGTCATGCAGGGCGGGCATGCGAACGCGACCTATCTGTGCAGCACTCCCGGCCTTTAACGGCCTTCTAAAGAACCGCTACGTCATTTATGGCCTCCAGCGAGCATCTCCATTCCCTTCGCCGACTCGCCCCGACGACCGGGTCGTCGGCTACCGGATTCGCTTCTCCTTCGATGCTCGGGGAGACCACCGAGGGCTTCGGCTTCCCCGATCGCCTGCCTGCCGTCGCAGCACCCGTTGCCCGATGACCATGCCGAGCCGTCAGAAAAAATCGCGTCGCCTGAGCACGATCCTGGTGATTTCGTTCCTGGTGCTCACGGTGTCCATGCAGGTGACCACCACGGTGATCGAGGTGATCGTCAGCCTCACCCCCCTGCGGGCAATGCTCACCGACCGGCAAACGCGCATCGCCGAGTCGGCTTCGTCGAGCGTCCGGGACTTCATCGACCACTGGATGTGGCTGCTCGAATCGACCGAGCACCTCACGCGACTGGCGGAAAGCCCCGTCGAGGAGCGCAAGCTGTACCTCGACCGCCTGCTCGGGATGGACAGATCGCTTCGCCATCTGCTCCTCCTCGACGCGGAGGGCAACGAGATGGCTTATGCGTCGCGCTTCTCCGAACACTCCCGGCTCGTCATCGAACCGGAAATGTTCACCGAACTGCTGGCCCGCACGCAAGCCGGCATGCGCTACATCAGCACCGTGATCTTCGACGAAACGACCAGCGAGCCCACGGTCCTGCTCGCCGTCCCCGTTCACAACATCTACAACGAGAGCGCCGGCACCATCGTCGCCATGGCCAACCTCAAGTTCATGTGGGACCTCGTCGCCGACATCAAGGTGGGCACGAACGGGCAGGCGTATGTGGTGGACGATACCGGCAACGTCATCGCGGCGCGCGACATCAGCCGGGTGCTTCGCGGCGACAATGTGGCGGATCTGCCGGCCGTCGCGCGCTTTCTTCAAGACGCCGCCGGCACCCCCGAAAACGCGCTCGTCCGCGTCGAGTGGGGCATCGACGGCACGCGGGTCGTCACCATGGCCGTCGGGCTCGGCGTGCCGGACTGGGCCGTGATCACCGAACAACCCTTCGGCGAAGCCTACAGCGCCGTGTGGGATAAGCTGATCCTTTCCGGCGCCACCACCCTGGGCATCTGCCTGGTCGCCTTTGTGCTGATCGCCTTGCTGTCGCGACGCATCACGAGGCCGCTGACGGATCTGAGCCACGCCACGCGCCGGATCAGCGAAGGCGCCCTCGAGGAAGCCCGGGTCGATTCCAACGTCGTCGTCGAGATCGGCGAACTGGCGCAAAATTTCAACCGGATGGTGAATGACCTCACGCACACCACGGTCTCTCGCAACGCCCTCGCGGAGGAGGTCGGCATCCGCAAGGAGACCGAGAAGGCGCTGATCCATGCCAAACTGGAGGCCGAGCTGGCGTCGAAGGCGAAGAGCGAGTTTCTCGCCAACATGAGCCACGAAATCCGGACGCCGATGAACGGCGTGATCGGGATGACGAGCATCCTGATGGATACGGACCTGACGATCGAGCAACGCCAGTTCGCCGACACGATCCGCGCCAGCGCCGACGCGTTGCTCACGGTGATCAACGATATCCTGGACTACTCGAAGGTCGAGGCCGGCAAGCTCGAGCTGGAGACCATCCCGTTCGATCTCCGCGACACGATCGAGGCGGCGACCGACATGCTGGCGATGAACGCGAGCAAAAAGGCGCTCCGGCTGGCCTGCGTCGTCGATCGACACCTGCCCGCCGGGGTGATGGGCGATCCGGGCCGGCTCCGGCAAATCCTCGTCAACCTCGCGAACAACGCCATCAAATTCACGCAGGAAGGCGAGGTCACGCTCCGCGCCCGGGTCGAACGGCAGGACGCGTCCCGGACGACGGTGCATTTCAGCGTGACCGACACGGGCATCGGGATTCCCGCGGACCGGATGGATCGGCTGTTCAAATCATTTTCCCAGGTCGACTCGTCCACGACACGCAAATACGGCGGCACGGGCCTGGGTCTGGCCATCTCCCGGCAGCTCGTCGAGATGATGGGCGGGCGCATCGGGGTGGATAGCGAGGAGGGCAAGGGCTCGACCTTCTGGTTCACGATCACCTTCGACCACGATCCGGCATGGACGTCCGTGCCCCATTCCGAATTCGAGGGTCGGCGGATCCTCGTCGTCGAGGCCGGCGCCACGGTGCGCGCCGCGCTCCGCGAGCAGCTCACGCTGCTGGGCGCCGAACCGGTGACCGTGCCGGACCTGGCCGCGGCGTCGGATCTGCTCGCGCCGGCCCTGCCGGGGTTTGACTACGCCCTGATCGACATGGATGCGCTGACCGCCGGAAACGACGCCGTCGAGGCGGTCCGAACGGCGCCGGCACTCGAAAACGCCGCCCTCGTCGTGCTCTCGACCGTGCAGCAGCATGCGGCGTCGAGCGCCTATCTGGAACAGGGCTTTGAGGGCCACCTCACGAAACCCGTCAAGATGACACGGCTCGTCGAGACCCTGCTGGAAGACCTCCAGATCGCCGGCGCTGCCGAGAGCGCGGCGGCGGAGCCCCAGCAAATCGAAGAGGCGCTGCACGCCCGCATCCTGCTCGCCGAGGACAACCCGACGAACCAGCAGGTCGCCCTCCACATCATCCGCAAGCGCGGGTATCAGGTGGATGCCGTCTTCAACGGGCGGGAAGCGCTGCGCGCCGTGGAGTCCGGCCACTACGATCTGGTGCTGATGGACGTACAGATGCCCGACATGGATGGTTTCGCCGCAACGGCCGCCATCCGCCGGCTCGAAGGTCCGATGCGTTCGATACCGATCGTGGCCATGACGGCGCACGCCATGGCCGGCGACAGGGAAAAATGCATCGAGGCCGGCATGGACGACTACACGTCGAAACCGATCATCCCAAAGGAGCTGTTCGCCAGGATAGCCCGGTGGACGGCCGGCGTCGCGCCGCGCGACGAGCCGACGGCGCCGCCCCCGACGCCGGCAGCGGCGGCCGGCGACGCCCCGATCCAGTTCGACGACGTGCTCGATCGCTTCGCCGGCGACCGCGACTTCCTGGAAGAACTGCTGGGCGAGTTTCAGACGCAGGCGATCGACATCATCCAGGCGATCCGCCTCGCGGTCGAGGCCGGCGACGCCGATGCCCTCCGGTACCAGGCCCATACCCTCAAGGGCGCCGCCGCCAACCTGGGCTGCACGGGGCTCAGCGCGACCGCGCTCGAGCTGGAGCACATGGGCAAGGCGGGCGATTTCGCCGGCGCCCCCGAAGCCCTGCATCGCCTCGAAGACGAACGCGAACGCCTCGCCGCCTACCTCATCGAACACCCTGTCGCTATGGCGTAAGGGGTTCGAGGTTCGAAGTTCAAGGTTCAAGGGGTTTCATTTCCTTAAGCCTTGAACCTCAAACCTCGAACCCTCAAAGATTCAGGCAGACCACCTTCGTTTCGGTCATTTCCTCCAGCGCGAAGCGCAGGCCTTCGCGCCCGACGCCGCTCTGTTTCGTTCCGCCGAAGGGCATCACGTCCAGCCGGTAGTCCGTCGAATCGTTGACGATCACGCCACCGGCCTCCAGCCCCTCCACCGCGGCAAAGGCGTCCCGCAGGTTCTCCGTAAACACGGCGGCGTGCAACCCGAACACTGTTCGATTGGCTTGTTCGATCGCGTCGTCGAGGGTATCGAAGGGGTAGAGCGCCACGACGGGGCCGTAGATCTCGTCGCAGTCGAGGCGGCATCCGGCGGGCACGTCGGCCAGCACCGTGGGCGTTATCATCGCGCCGTCGCGTCGGCCGCCGGCCAGCGTTCGAGCGCCACCGGCCTGCGCTTCCGCGATCCATTCGGCCACGCGAGCGGCCTGGCGCTCGGTAATGAGCGGGCAGACGTCGGTCCCCTCGTCCAGCGACGCGCCCACACGAAGGCGGCTCGCCCGCGCCGCCAGCCGGCCCGAAAAGTCGTCGAACACTGTTCGATGCACCAGCACCCGCTGCACGCCGAGGCAGTTCTGGCCGGCCTGCGCAAACGCGCCATCGGCGACGGCCGCGGCGGCCTTCTCGAGGTCGGCATCGGCCAGGACGAGCACGGGCGAGTTGGCCCCCAGTTCGAGGGCGAGCTTCTTGACGCCGGCCGAACGGGCGATCCGCTCACCCGTCTTCGCGCCGCCGGTGAAGGTGATCATCCGTACCCGGGGGTCGGTGACGAGAGCCTGGCCGGCGTCCTCGCCGTCGCCCGTCACCACATTGAGCCGGCCGGCCGGAAGCCCCGCATCCATCAGGTCCCGGGCCAGCCGGAGCACGGCGAGGGGGGCGCGGGAATCAGGCTTGAGCACGACTGCGTTGCCGCCGGCGATCGCCGGTCCGATCTTGTGTGTCATCACGGCGAGCGGGTCGTTGAACGGCATGATCGCGGCGATGACGCCGACCGGGACCCGGTAGTAGTAGCCGACGCGGCGCTCCGATCCCGGCCGGATATCGAACGGGAGGGTCTCGCCGTGGAGCCGGCGTCCTTCCTCGGCGGCGAGGCGCAGGATGCCGGCGGCGCGCACCGGCTCGCGGCGGGCCTCGCGGATCGTCTTGCTGCCCTCGCGGGCGATGTCGAGGGCGTAATCGGCCTGGTGCTCGACCAGCAGATCGGCGGCGCGCATCAGGACGTCGTAGCGGGCGTGCATCGGAAACGGAACCTTCAGTGCCACCGACGCGGCGGCGACGGCCGCATCGCTATCCGCCGGCGTCCCCCGGGAAATTCTGCCCACTTCCTCGCCGGCGAACGAGTTGACCACAGCGATCGTCTCTTCGCGCTGGTGCCAGATCCCGCCGATGAGCAAACCCATCGGCTCCGTCCGGGATTGAGACATACGATCTTCGATTTTCGATGTACGATTCATCCGATCCGCTCTAGCGGACGCGCCAGCCATATTCCGGGCCGCTGTGGAAGAAGTCCATCGGCGTCATCACGCCGTCGCGCTTGAAGACCTGGCCGTCCTTCATAACGAAACGGACGTCACGCAGGGCGTCGATATCGGCGAGCGGGTTGGCCGCGACGGCGATGATGTCGCCCTTGTTGCCCACCTTGATGGGCCCCCGGTTCGTGAGTTCGCACACCTCGTAGCCGGTGATCGTCATCGCCTTCAGGATGTCCTTCGCGGGGATTTCGGCGGCTTTCCAGGTCTTGAGGAAGTTGATGGTGACTTCGCCGCGGGTCATGCCCGGCACGTAGTAGTCGGCGTCGGTCGAGAACGTGATTTTGACGCCGTTCTCGTAGGCATTGCGCAGCCGGGCGACGGTGCCGGCGAAGGCGCGCTCGCTGCCCCGGTACCAGGTAAAGGGCGTCTCGGTGCCGGCGCGGAAGATGCCTTTCTGGGCCATCATCTTGTGCAGATCGTCGGTGAGCGCGTTATCGTGTTCGAGCGACCAGAAGCCGGCCTCGATGGCGCGCCGCGCGCCCTCGTAGGTCTGGACGTGCCCGGCGACCTTCATCCCCGCGTTCGCCGCCTCGCTCACGAACAGCTTGAGCTGGTCGACCGTGTACGGGTAGCGCTGGCAGTCGACGCAGACCTTGATGACCTTGGCGCCGTAGTGGATGTTGCGGCGGACGGCCTTGACGATTTCGTCGTTGGTGTCGGCGTTGAGGTATTCGGGGTAGACGGTGTCTTCCCGTTCGGGGATTTCGTGGAACTGGCCGCCGAAGGCGCCGATGATGATGCCCGAGTTGATGATGGTCGGTCCCGGCACCCATCCCTGTTCGATGGCCTGGCGGTAGGCCGTATCCGCATAGTCGCCGGCGTTGCCGAGGTCGCGCATGACGGTGAAGCCGGCGGCGAGCTTCTGCATCCCGTTCGAGACCGACTGAATGGCCCGGATCGGACTGCTGTCCATCATCACGGTGAAATAATAGTTGTCGCTTTCCGGCTCTTTCTTGTAGGTAATGCCGAGATGGTCGTGGGAATCGACGAGGCCGGGCAGCACGTACTGGTCGGACAGATCGATCACTTCCGCGCCGTCCGGAATGGTCACGTTCGGGCCGATGGCGAGGATCTCGCTGTTGCCGGTCTTGTGATCGTGGCGGACAACGATGATCTGGTTGTCGAGCACCGTCGCCGTGGCGGGATCGACCAGGTGGCCGGCGCGGATGGCGGTGATTTTGGGTTCGAGTTTCTGGCGGAGATCGGCCGGCATCTCGGCCGGCCAGTCCTGGGCCAGCGCGGAAAGCGGCGCAAAAAGGAGGAGGAGTAAGAGGTAGCGCATCGGGGTGTCTTCGATGGTGGATGGAAACCTCCCCGAACGTACGCAAAATCTAGATTCCGCGACACGCCCCTCGCATCACGACAGATCGAGCGCGATGCGGTAGATTCCATCCGACGCATTCGGCGTATCCCGCGTCCCTTTGGCTGCATACGGCTCCACTGCAGCGCACCTCCGGCTGATACCCCGACCTAGAATAGCGCAGGAAAGCCTGGTGGAGCTGAAGACAATTTTTTTTGAAGGCACCGATGAGCCGGCGGGTGCGTACCTTATCCGTATGAAAACACGGGACGTCCGACAGCCCTGACCATGTTGAAACGCTGACGATCCGCAGCCTGTCTCCGGCGCACGTCCTATCATCCGATTCCGCTTCCATGTGGCATCAGCAACACATCGCCATCTTCCTCGCAGCCTGTATCAGTTTGGCTGCATTAATCGGTTGCGACCAGCAGTCGCCCGAGCCCATGGTGATTGCCCTTAATGCCATCCCGGACACCACCGTCTTTGCCGGCGAATCGGTCGAGTACAATCTGTTCGTCTACTTCCGCTCCAGCACCGGGGACCGTGTCACGTATGCTGTCGACTATGATCATGCGCTCCTCGACGGCGAGCTGGACGGCACTGTCTTGCGGCTCCTCGGGCTGGCCGCGGGAGTCACGGAGGTAACCGTGACCGCCTCCGATTCGCACGGCGGGCGCACCGAGGAACGTGTCCGCATCGACATCCAGGATCCCTGCCCGAGAGGCGCGGGACCGGGCGAGCGCGATTATTTCCCGATCGAAACCGGGGCCGCCTGGACGTATTCCTATCTCTATGACGAAATCCTCTTTGAAACCAGCAGCCTAATCGAGGGCACCCTCACACTTGCTGTCCAATCGGCGGGTGAATGCGTTCGAGGAAGCCGGTCATATAGCCTCCTCGAAACGCTCGATGGCATGCAAGGCGGGTCCCCCATCCATGCGGAGCGCGTCCTCACGGCAATCGTATCAGACAGTGTGCTGCTCCCGGAATACAGCGGCAATCGCCTCCCCCGTCTCCTCCCACGCTCGGCACCCGATACACTGGTCGTGGTAGCCCGCGACGGATGTGTGCATTGTCCGTATTCCGGTTCGAACGACCTGATTCAGCAGATGCATCTGGTGGCCGGCCGCGGCCTGGCGTACAGAAAATGGTTTAGAAGCGTGGGCGTTCAGGCAAAAGCGCGGGAGGAATTGATGTTGTTGCCCTAGTCCGGGTTTCACCATATGATCGTGTGCTCGCAGCTCACTGGCGGGATATGCGCCGCAGCCAATCCTCCACCGTCACCCCGTAGTCCGCCAGCAACCGCGCCTCGACCGTGACGCGGATGGCTTCCGGAAACACCTCCGCGCCATGCAGCGCCCCGAACAGCGCGCCGGCGACTTCCATGTACGAATCGGTGTCGTGCCCGAATTCCATGATGAGCTGCAGGGTGGCCAGCGCATCGTAGCGTGCCAGTTCGGCGCAGGCAAACACCACCGTCATCGGCACCCAGGCCTCCCACCACTGCTCCGCCTGCAATTCGGCATCCAGGATGGCGAACAGCCGGGCCGGCCTGCCGTCGGCGCGGCGCACGGCATCGTGGGCGAAATCCAGCCAGCGGTCGAGCCGGCGCTGCACCCACGGCGCGTCGCCATAGCCGAACGGATCCGTCTCCCGCATGGCGGCTTCGATGCTCGCCCAGGTGGCATCCGGGGCGAGGGCCTCCGCGAGGCCGGCGACGAGGGCGGCGTTCAGGTCGAGCCCGTATCCGGTATCCATGAAATCGATTGCCCACACGGCGCGGTAGGCGGCCTCTGGATCGCCGGGATGGAAGGCGGCCAGGGGCAGAAACGGCATCTGCCCGGCCATGGTCGGGATGCCGCCCCATTGCCGGTCCGGCGGACGCGCCAGGGCCGGGTCGCGTTCACCCAGCTCCCAGCGGGCGGCGTAGGCGAACTCGTCGAGCCACTGCCGGGGAAGATCGCCATAACGACCGGTGGTGTCGGCGCGCCAGGCCAGGAGGGTGCGCGCAAAGGCGAGGCGGTCCGGCCGGCCGGTTTCCGCGAGGCTCCGGAAAAATAGGATCTTGAAGCGCGAGTCGTCGGTGACGGTGCCGGGCGGGGCGTCGGGCAGCCAGTGCGCGTACGGCTCGGGCTCGGGCCGGCGGGTATAGGGTTTGAGCCGGAACCGCGCCCGCAGCGCGGCGATACCTTCGTCGGTCAGCGGCCCATCGCCGGCTGTCCACCCACTGCGTTCCGGCGTCTGGAACTCATCCGGCCCGCCGGCGGCGTCGCCGATGAGCGCGCCGATGAGGAGCCCCTCGATACGCGGCGCCGTGGCGGACTGCGCCAGGACCGTCGCGGGCAGCAGAATCAGAAGACAGAGATACCGTATCATTGCTTTTCCCCACCGGGATGATCAAGTTAGTGCGTCTACGCCAAACCCCCTCGGCGGGTCTCCCCCGCGTCGCGAGGGACGGTGCGGGACGATTCCGTGCAACCGTGTTCGATTATGCCTGAAGCGATCCATTTCAGCCTGGATACCCCCGACACCCTCACCGCTTTCCTCGACCGCTCCGGCTGGCTGGAGCCGGGTGAGCAGGCGAAGCGCGTTTCGCGCGCCGGCGAGGGCAACATGAACTTCGTGGCCCGGGTCAAGACCGGCCAGCGCTCGGTGATCGTCAAGCAATCCCGCCCGTGGGTGGAGAAGTACCCGGACATCTCGGCGCCGGAGGACCGCATCCTCAGCGAGGTGGCCTTTTACCGCGCGATCGAGCACGAGCCGAGGCTGGCCAAGGGCATGCCCCGCCTCCTGGCCTTCGACGTCGCGAACCGGACCGCGCTGCTCGAGGACCTGGGCGACGTGCGTGACTATACGAGCATGTACGACGGCGATCGCCCGCCGTGCGACGAACTGCGGCCGCTGCTCCGGTGGCTGACGACCCTCCACAGCGCCGCGTTCCAGGAAACCCTCCGGCCCGATCTGGCGAATCGATCCATGCGCGCGCTGAATCATACGCATCAGTTCGCCCTGCCGCTGGCGTCGGACAATGGCCTCGACCTCGACGCCGTCACGCCCGGGCTGCAGGCCGAGGCCGATCGCATCAAGCAGAACACGGCGTACGTCGAGGCCATCCGCGCGCTGGGAGACCGGTACCTCGCCGACGGCGAACGGCTGCTCCATGGCGACTTCTACCCCGGCAGCTGGGTGCGCACGCCGGCCGGTCCGCGTGTCATCGACCCCGAATTCGCGTTTTTCGGGCCAGCGGCATACGACATCGGCATCTGCCTCGCGCACCTGGTCATGGCCGGCTATTCCGAATCCGAACGCACCGTCATCCTGATGGGCTATACGCCCCCGCCCCGCTTCGACCGCCTGCTCGCCGTCCGCTTCGCCGGGATGGAAATCATGCGCCGCCTCATCGGCGTCGCCCAGCTGCCGATGACCCGAACGCTCGACCAGAAGGCCGACCTGCTCGTCCTCTCGGAACAGCTGGTGCTCGAACCCGAGCGCGCCAGGCTGTATTGACCCCCACACCCATGCTCGATACCCTCTGGAATCACGTTTTCTGGGCCGACGACCTGGTGCTCAAGGCCCTCCTCGAGGCCGGCGGTCCGGCCGAAGCCGTCCGGGAGTTCGCCCACATCCTGGGCGCGGAAGAAACCTGGCTCGCGCGACTGGAAGGACGGGCGCCGCGCGCCGCCGTCTGGCCGGACGCCACGCTCGACATGCTCCCCGATCTTGCGCGGGAGGTACACGCCGGCCTGAACGCTTACCTGGCCGGTATCGACGACACCCGGCTGGATGCGCCGCTGGCCTACACGAACAGCAAGGGGCAGACGTTCTCGAACCCGGTGCGCGAGATCCTGCTACATGCCGCGCTCCACGGACAGTATCACCGCGGCAAGATCAATCTGCTGCTCCGGCAGGCCGGCTTCGAGCCGGCGCCGGTCGACCTCATCGGTTTTCTGCGCGGCGTGCCGGCGGCCAGCACCCGGCGGCCGTAACCGCTATCGGGGATTCCGTTCTACCAGCTTGTCGCGGAAGAACCGCCCCTGCCGCGTCGGCTCGAAATCCCAGTTTTCGATGAGCTGAGGGGACCAGGATGGATCGAAAACCCAGGCCGTCCAGGAAATCCCCTTGCGGTCAAAATAGCCGATCAGCGCCTCCCCGTACGTCTCGTCGCCGATGACGGGCACATGCGCCCCGCGGCCGTCCTCGCTCATGAAGCCCAGTTCGGTGGCCACGATCGGATAGGTGTCGGCCACATGGCCCCAGTCGGCCTCCCACTGGTCAACCCAGGGCGCCGGCCGCTTCTGCGGGTACGGATGCGACACGTACGCGACACCCGGAAACGCGATCGGCTGTTCGACGACCGATCCGAGTTCGTACGCCCAGTTGAAGCCGGCGACGAGCGGGATAACCGTCCGGTCGTGGGCATAGATGATCCCGATGAGTTCCTCCATCAGCGCCTTCTGGTCGGCCCACGTCATCGTCCCGAGCTTGCCGCCCTGAACGGTCGGCTCGTTGAACAGTTCGTAGAACGCCACCACCGGGTTGCCGGCATACCGCGCCGCGATAGTTTTCCAGAACCGGAAGGTCTCGGTCCGGGTCGTGTTATACATCGGATGCTGAAACAGCTCGGTGCGCAGGTTGCCGATGCTGTGCCAGTCGATGATCACATACATACCCCGCTCGCCGGCCCACGCGACGCCCTGATCGAGCAATTCCAGATAGGCGCGCTCGCCCCGTTCCCGCCACGCGCTCGGATGCACGGGAAAGCGGACGACGTTGGCACGCCAGGACTGAGCCGCATCGAAGTAGGCCTCGTTCCAGTGGCCACTCTTTTCGAGCCGGTCGGGATCGGAAAAAGAAACGCCGCGAAAGACCACCGTCTCGCCCTGCTCGTCGACGAAGCGGTTGCCGTCGACCCGGACAAACGGCAGCTGCGCGGCCGCCGGCGCGATCCCGCTCAGGAGAAGGACGAGGATGAGGACAGTTTGCCGGTGCACGGTCGTAGGGGGAAGATCAAACAGCAAAAGGCGCTTCAACCGCGGCCGACGAACGGCATGCCGGTGGCCATGACGGTGAGCGTCAGTACGTTGGCGTCGAGCGGCAGGCCGGCCATGTAGCGCACGGCATCCACCACATGCTTCACAGGCATGGTGGGTTCGATGGCGATGGAGCCGTCGGCTTGCGGGACGCCGGCCTTCATCTTGCCGGCCATCGCCGTGTCGGCATTGCCGATGTCGATCTGCCCGCACGCGATCCCGTATTTACGGCCGTCGAGCGCCGTCGATTTCGTGAGGCCGGTGATGGCGTGCTTCGATGCCGTGTAGGCGGCGGAATTCGGCCGGGGCGTATGGGCCGAGATCGAGCCGTTGTTGATGATGCGGCCGCCGCCGGGTGTCTGCGCCTTCATCATCCGGAACGCCTCCTGCGTGCAGAGGAAAGCGCCCGTCAGGTTGATGTCGAGCACGCGGCGCCAGTCGGCCACGTCCAGCTCCTCGAGCAGGACGCCGGGCGCGTTGACGCCGGCATTGTTGAACAGCAGATCGAGCCGGTGGAAGACCTCCCCGATTCGGGCGAACAGGTGGGAGACGGAAACGGGATCCGACACGTCGCAGGGCACGACGAGCGTTCGATCGGAAGCGTCGATCCGCTCTGCGGTCTCTTCCAGCGCTTCCTTGCGCCGACCGGCAAGCACCACGGCGAAGCCGTCTTCCGCGAGTCCGATCGCCGTATGCCGGCCGATGCCGGCGCTGGCGCCGGTTACCAGGGCTACCTTCATGTGTCGTCTTCGGTCAGTTTGGCGGCCAGCTTGTCCGGCGCGACCAGAAGATAGGCATTGCGGATGTGGAGACCGAGTTCGGTGTCGTCCACTTCGTCCAGATAGATCCCGACCCAGCCTTTCACGCCGACGTACGGCGGGTTAAAAAACGCTTCGGGGCGCGACGCGATGAGCATCTCTTTGGCGCCCGGCGGCGCGGGAAGCCATACGGCATGCCGGCCGGCGCCATGGTGGTTCTCCGCGGCGGCGAACATCGCGAACTGCTTTTTCTTCACCCGGAAGGTCGGCTCGCTCCAGGCGATCTTCTCCCAGGCCTCGGGCAGCGCCATGCACAGGGCGCGGAGCCGATCGACAGGTTCTTCCATGGGTTTTGCCCGTATTCCAGCTCAAGGTTTGCGTTACGAGGTGCGGTTCGAGCCGAGCCGGGCGCTTTCCAGGTAGGCCTGCACGCGGCGCGTCAGCGCCTCGCCGGCTTCGCGGTGGCGCCGGCGGACGGTGAGTTCGACTTCGACATCGCTTTTGCCCGGCAAGGCGTCGAACAATTCGCGGCCTTTCGGACGAACGGTGAGCACATCCTTCAACACGCCGGGGTTGTACTGCACGCGGAGCAACGCCTTCAACTCGATCTTGATGACATGGTGCTCCTCGGTCGTGCCCACGGCGGTGCGTTCCATCACCTCCAGCACGAGAAACTCGTCCTCGAGGTAGGCCAGGCCGTTCACATGAATGAGGCCCATGCCTTTGTCGGGCAGCGTAAACGGCACGACATCGTCGCCGACGTTTTGCTCGTAGAGGCGGTATTTGAGATACGCCGCCAGGCGATCCGCCTCCGCGCGATCTCCGCGCCGGACCTTAAACACCACCTCTCGCGTGTGCTCGCCGGGCAGTAAATCCAGGATTTCGAGCCTGCGGGGCTTAAACACCAGCCGGGCGCCGATCGCGGTTTTTACGTACTCCACGTCGCGCAAGTCATCCAGCGGCATGGGCACCCGCAGCACTTCGGACAGCTCGCCCAGCAGGCTTTTGGTCCGGTAGACAAAATCGACCGTTTCTTCGGTGGCCTCCAGCAGTCCGTTTATTTCAGCGATGCCCTTCAGCACGTCGGATGCCGACACATCGACCGAAACAGGGACTGCATCTCCGGGAAGCGTCATTTAATTGGCCAGGCTGACCTCGAATGCATTGGAGAAATACGGTTCCGACATGGGCTCAAAGAGCGTTTGGGTCCGTTTGCGTCGGGCAGTCAAAACCACATAGTTTATGCGGAATGTGCCCGTTTTCGTGTCGCGGTTGGTATATCGTCCTTCCCTGACAAACCCGCTTTCGAAGACGACGTCATCGATAAAGCGATCACCGGGTGCCACGTAAATGGGCGCCATGGCTGTCGTCCCGCCCGGCAACGCGCAGGCAACGTTGTCCAGCAGGACGGGTACGTCCGTCTGAGGGACGCGTTCGAAGGAGCGCGCCGGCGCAGACCCATTGCCGCACATCCGCTGCAGATAGACGGGCTCGGCGCCGGCGTTGGCCACTTCGATACGTATCGCGAGCCGGTGCCCATACGCCGTTCGCTCCAGCGTATACGCCTCGCTGTCGGTCGTGATCGCCACCGCCGGGGCGGCGTCTTCGCTCGATACGGCGTCGCATCCCGCGCTCGTCAGCGCCAGGGCGAGCATAACGATCGGTGTGATTTTCATGACGATTACCGCTCACGCCTCCATGATGCGCTCGATGCGCCGGTCGGGCACGAGCCACATCACGGCGACGAGCACATAGATGCTGCAGGATACCCACTCGTTCCAGAAGGCGAGCGGGATGGCCGCCACATAGGCCACCATGGAAATCAACCCCTTCACATCCTTGCCGATTGCAGCGGCCAGGCTGGAATCTGCGCCGTGTCGCGCAATGAGGGCATGGGTCAGAAGATAATACGCGACGCCGGCCAATAACAGGATCACGCCGTATAGCGCCACGGGCATCGGGGCGAAATGATTCTCCCCCATCCATCCCGTCACAAACGGCACCAGCGACAGCCAGAACAACAGATGCATGTTCGCCCACAGCACCGGACCGTTGATATGCCGCGCTGCCTGCAGGAGATGGTGGTGATTGTTCCAGTAGATGCCCAGGTGGACAAAGCTGAGCACGTAGCTCAAAAATACGGGCAGGAGCGGCTTAAGGGTGGCGAAGTCTTCGCCATGCGGCACCTTCATCTCCAACACCATGATGGTGATGATGATGGCCAGCACGCCATCGCTGAACGCCTCCAAACGACCTTTGGTCATCGCAAATATCGAATTATTTGGGGTTGAAAGGCAGGATAACGGGGTGTCTCAGTCGAATCGATAGTCCAGCGAAAGCTTTCCGTGCGCGAACGTGGCGTCGCCTCTGAGGTTGGCCAGTTCGCCGGTTCCGGACCCCGGGATGACGAGGCCGAACTGCATCACGGCCTCCTCTCCCTGTCGGACGCCGCCATGCTGCAGCACGAACGTGCCCGACCGCCCCTCCAGTTCGCCGGAGACGCGCTCGTTGGCCAGGTAGCCTTCCTGACCGCAGAGCAGGAGTTCCGCCACGCCCTCGCCGGTCAGCGGGCCCTTGTAGGTCTTCTTGACGGTTACGCGGAAGAGTGCGGGCCCGGCTTCGGGAGCGTCGTAGGGAGTCGGGTCCCAGGTCGTGATGTCGAAGGGGATGTCGATTTTCATCGGGTTGTTTTTTTGAAGGA